>JAAZID010000135.1 GCA_012510295.1 Methanomicrobiales archaeon
CCGGGCAGAGAAGATGTCGCCGGGACACGGATTGAGACGCCAGGTGTTACTTCTGCCATGTTCGGACAGATGGTCGAGGCTTCACTCTCCGGAATCTGCATCGTCGACCGGCGGGGGTGCATAGTCTATGCCAACCAGGCACTGCTTGCCACATGGAGCTATGTCCAGTGCGAACTGACCGGTAAGCCTGTAGAGTTCCTCTGGTTCTCCCGGGAGGCGGGGGAAGACTGTATGGGCCATGCCCTCTCCGCCGGGCAATGGAGCGGGATGATCGTTGCCCGGCGGAAGGATTCTTCGCTCTTCGATGCCCGGATATCGGTCAGTACCGTCCGCGATCCGGAGACCACCGACGTCTGGTTCCTCCTCTCCTGCCTCGACGCTACAGGACAGCGGACAGCGGCGGATGCATCCGGTCGCTGCCGCGACCTCGAACACGCTATCGCTGCAATGCCTGAACGATTCATGGATCCCGGGCAGATCGACATGGCGATAGATGAATCGCTTGAGGATCTTGGCCGGGCGTGCGGGGCCTGCAGGGTCTACCTCTCCTTCTTCAGCGATCCCAGGACTGTGTTTGGAACAACGCACGAGTGGTGCATGCCCGGGAGGGTGCCCTGTCGTGGGGAGTTCCAGAAATTCCTCACGAGCGAGCTCCCCTGGTGGGTCATGCGGATCCTGGAGGGCGAGATTGTGCATATGGGTGGGAGACCCGGGGATAAGCGGATCTCCGGGCAGGAGCGTGAATTCTTGAGGCGGCGTGATATTGCTGCGACACTGATGATCCCGCTCCGGCTGGAGGCGAAAGTCGTTGGGTTTGTCGGGTATGAACTGGATGCTGGTAGTCGGATCGCGGAGGAGGATGTCGTGCTCCTGGATGCGGCCGTCCGTATCATCGCCGGTGCACTTGAGCGTAAACAGTCGGAATGTCTCTTCCGGGAGTCAGAAAACCTCTACCAGGTCGTCCTTGACGCGATCACCGACGCAGTCATCGTCGTCGATACCCGGCTCACCATCCTTCTCGCAAACAATGCATTCATCACCTGGTGCGAGGAGCTCGGGCTTGAGACAAACGTCGCCGGGAAGAACCTCTTCTCCGTCGTGCCGTTCTTCTCAACTGCCACACGGCAGCAGTACGAGCGAGTCATACAGACAGGGAGATCGCTGACATCCGAACGCCCCTTACAGGTTAATGATCGGGTCATGGTCGTCCGGGAGACGCACTTTCCGATATTCAAGCGCGGCAAGATCACCCGGGTCATCACCGTCACCCGTGATATAACCGCCCAGAAGGAGGCTGAAGACCAGAAAACAAAGGCGTACGCCCAGATCGAGAGGAACATGGAGCAGTTTGCCCTGCTCGCCGATCATATCCGAAACCCACTCCAGGCGATACTGGGGCATGCCGAGCTGATGGATGACCCCGGAACGAGAGAGAAGATCCGGCAACAGGTGAAGCGGATCGATGCGATCATCGACCAGCTCGATGAGCGGTGGGTCGAATCAAGGAAGCTCTCGCACTTCTGGCGGAGATACTCCTGAAGGTGCATCAGACCGGCGCCGAAGGCTGTCATGGGTTTTCCCGCTCATGGCACATCCTGAAGTGAACGCCAGACCGAATTTCGTTCGAGGATGACCCAGTAGCGTCGCAGTTCGGCCTCCGCTGCCCGGTGTTCGGGGTAATGGGTCTCGACCAGCTGCCAGAACCGGGCTGAATGGTTCTGCTCCCGGAGGTGGGCCGCCTCGTGGATGACGATATACTCGCGCAGGGTCTCGGGGAGGGCTATGATGCGCAGGTTGATGTTGAGGTTGCCGAGTGAGGAGCAGCTCCCCCATCTGGTCTTCTGGAGTTTGATCGCTATCCTGCCCGATCCTCTCCTCACGAGGTCCGGGTAGCCCCTCAGGCGATCGTTGACCTCCTCTCTTAGCATATGGGTGAGGTTTCGTTTGAGGATGGAGATAGATGGGAACGTGACGCATCCTGAGGTCTCGTCGATAGCGAACCCTGCACCGGGGAGTACGCGGTAGAACTCTCCGTGCAGGAGGAGATGGTCCTCCTTCCCACACCCGGCGGCGGCAAGCCGGTCGTACTTCGCGCGTTGCTCCTCGATCCAGGCGACATTGCGTTGCAGGAACTCCTCGACGTTGAACGATGCGGGGGCGACCACCCGCAGGGTTCCGTCCGGCTGCACCTGGAGCCTGGCAGACCGCACCGCCTTCCGCACGATGGTTGCCCCTGCGAAAACTCTCTCCTCTTTCCGGTCCATGGTACCAGGTACCTGGGTGGCGGAGTGAGAAAAACCCGATCGACATGTACTATACCTGATGACGACAAAGAACTACGGTGAGGGCTTCGCCCGTAAAACCGACAGAGAGGAGGGTGGCGGCATAACCAGAAAAGAACTCAAAACCGGCGATATCGCACAGCTCACCAGGGTATCCGAGAAGGATATCCGGGCGCTTATCCGGACATACGATAGCCTCTTTACCTACCGGACCATCGGCCCGGTCAGGATATTCCCCGAGAGTGCGGTCCGGGTCGTCAGGAATCTTATCGAGCTCTCCGGGAAAGGTCTCACGCCTGAGGAGATCGTCCGGGAAGTTCGTACTGGAGATCCCCCGGCGGACTCTGAAGAACCTGTGGCCGCGATTGGCCGGAGCGCTCCCGCGCTCTCCCCTGAAGTGGTGATCGATATCCCGGTGATGCAGGAGACGTTGGCCCGGCAGGAGCGCCGGATCGCACAACTGACAGCCGGGATCGAGCGGGAACGGGAAGAAAGGATGAAGGAGGTCGAAGACCTCCGGGAGACCATCGCCGGCCTCCAGGAGGAGCTCGCGGTCGTCTCGGAGTGGGTGGACTACTTTGATGCGCAGATGGATGAAGTCACCCTGCCGGCATCTGAGCGGATCCGGCGGGCGTTTGGGGGAGGTATAGATCGCGGAGGGCGTGCCGGCCGCTCGGGTTAGCGGAGGTGCTCATCCGGGAATATGAGCACCTGATCCGGGATATTGGGTACAAGGTCTCCGGGAATTGGTTAATTCCTTCGTTTAGGGCAATATATTGCATCGGGCATTATAAATCTAGAAAAATATAAATAGGATCCCCACCACCCGGCATGCGAGGTGATTTACGATCTCTCTGCAGAAAATGGCTGTATTATTAGTTATCGCCATCCAGGCACTTGTCATCGCCGGACTTGTTGCCTGCATCGTCGTCGGACCACAGGATCAGCACCCCTCCCCGACCACACCGGGGGATGAGACCCCGGGTTCCCGGTCGGTGAGTGTCTCGCCAGCTGCATACGATACTATCGTCAACCGGTCAGGGATCTGGCCCACAGACCCCCTGCCGGAGATCGGCAGCTCTGGCTCCGATCTCATCTCTTTTCTGGCGTGATCCCGCCTATCGCATCACGATCTGCATGGCCGTCGGGTACCGGTTCACTATGGCGTACACGATCGGCTTTGCTATCCAGAGTCTCCCTCCCCGCATCCGCCGGAGAGGACTGATCTCTTCCAGGTGCTGGAGGGCCAGAAGAGCGGCCTCATCGGTGAGGAAGAAGCTATCCGGGACGGTCGAGTCGAAATAGAAGGTGATCGGAAGCCTGAGCTGTCTTTGTAATTCCCCGGGGAGAGCCTGCTCCAGCCTGCGGAGGGTCTCCCGATCGAAGTTGTACTGGCTCCCGCCCCTTGTTACGGATGATGGTCGCTCCTCTCCCAGGAGGTGCGAGAGGCGTTTTCGCTCCGTGACGATACCGTTATTGATCTTGCCGATCTCGAGCCGCATCCACCGCATGAGGGTCGACTCGTCGCCTGCTGATGGGTGTAATGACATATCTGCGCCCTGATGGTTTTCCCACGATCCCGGGTATACAGACCAGTCTCCCCCATGAAGCATATACCTGATCCCCGGGGGGTTTCTGGTGGGGGGTATCGCGACCTGTTGCCGGAGAGCACTCCCGGGCCGGCCCCGCACCGTGTTTACCCCGGGGTAAATGGGTGGATCTGGCATGAGGGGTGCGCTGGCACATGATCGGGGCTCGATGCACCGGTAATCCCCGATCCCGCGCGCTGGACGGCGGGCCCTCGCAGCCGGTGGCCCGGGGTGCGGCTTTGCCCTGTTCTATGGCGCGCTACCGCTCTGTCATGGTATGTCAGGCCCTACGTGCAACTCTGCAACTCGTTGCCGATTGCGTGCGCCTGTAACGCCTGGAGAACCTCTCTACCCAGGATCTCCTCCGCATGCTCCTTGTAGCGCTCCGCCATGAGCTTGAGGAGCTCTTTTGTCCCTGCCGCCGTGGTCGATATGCCGACCCGCTCGACGCGGGTGATAAGCCCGTCCCGTTCCATAGCGCCGAACCGGGGCAGGACGTAGTAGTGAGGGGTATCGAGGTATTCAGCGAGTTTGCGGGTTGTGGGAAAGCGAATGGATATGCCGCCGGGCGAGAAACTGATGGTTATCTGCCGGTTTTCTTTGAGGAGAATCCGGATAGCTGCATCGATTATCTCGTCGTGTTCATGTATGGGCATCTGATCGTAGGAGTAGCTTTGCACGTCCGGGAGGAAAAAAGGGGTTGGTTTGGTTACGCAGCCTCTGCCTTCATCTCGCCCCGCTCTTCTTCGGGCATCTCCTCAAGGTAGACGATCTCAGCCCCGAGATCCTTTGCGATCTCTTCGAGCTCGATCTTCCGGAAGTGGACTCCCTCTACCTTCAGGTGTTTCTCATCACCCTTCTCTGTGGCGACGGCGACGACGCGGAAACGTGGTTGTTTCACGCCGGTGCCGACTTTCTGGCGCTCACGTGCATAGATCTTCATCACTTCATCACTCCTAACCAGTTGGTATATCAGTAGATATACCACGAAGTTCTTAATACTTTCCCTGCCTAAATACAGTGGGGATGACTGATTATGACAGGACGAATTGAGATAGGATCGAAACTACGAGGCGAGAGCCTTGTCCGGCGTGGCCTGATGCGGGAGACTGCGAAAATCCAGCAGATCCGGATCATGCCTGACCTGAACGTGATCAAGATCGGCGGCCACGGTGTCATCGATTATGGGAAGAAGGTGATCTACCCGTTGATCGAGGAGATCGGCGAACTCACCCGGGATCACAAGATCCTGGTCGCCACCGGCGGTGGCGCCCGGACGCGGCACATACTCGATGTCGGGATCGACCTCGGTATGCCGACGGGGGTGCTCGCGGAACTGGCGGGCAAGATCAGCGAACAGAACGCTGTCATGATATCGCTCCTCTTCTCGAGGTACAACGGTATCCGGATCGAGACCGGCGACCTCTTAAACCTCCCGTCGCTCATATCGCTCGGGATGCTGCCGGTCGTGCAGGGTACACCACCCTATGGGTTCTACGAGCACCCGCCGAGGATCGGCAGTATACCGCCGCACCGGACCGATACGGGGGCGTTCCTGATAGCCGAGGTCGTGGGCGCGAAGAACTGTATACTTGGAAAGAACGTTGATGGCCTCTACGCCGAGGATCCACGTACAAACCCTGATGCAGAGTTCATAGCGGATATCACAGCCGATGAGCTCCTGGAGATGAACCTTGAGGATATGGTGCTTGAGGGCATGGCGGTCGAGCTGCTCCGGGATGCTGTTCATGTCAAAGAGATCAAGATCGTGAACGTTCATGTACCCGGGAACCTCACGCGGCTCATGAACGGTGAGCGCATCGGCACCATAATCAGGGCGTGAGCGGCCCTTTAGTAAACCTATTTTGATTAACTCGGGAGAAGACTTCTTAAATTTTGCGTGCAGATAGAGAGACGAGCGATTCCATGACTCTCTACCTTGGCATTGATGACACTGATACCCTTGAGTCCCGGGGAACCGGACGACTCGCCCGCATGATCGCAGCAGAACTCGCCCGGTCGTACATGGTCTCCGGGGTAACCCGCCACCAGCTCTATGTCCATCCATCGATCCCGTACACCTCGCACAACAGCTGTGCGGTCATCCACATCCAGGGCGCGGATAACGGGGCCGGCGCCGATGTTTTCTCGGCCGCGAAGGAACTGATGCTCTCCGACTTCGTCGAGGGGAGCGACCCCGGGATCTGCGTCGCGACCACACCTGAGATCGGGGATGATCTCCGCGCTTTCGGATACCTGGCGAAGAAGAATATCGTGACGCAGGGCCAGGCGCGGGGGCTTGCCCGGGCGGCAGGGATCCGCCTTGAGGGGCTCGGCGGGACTGAGGACGGTGTGATCGGTGCGCTCGCCGGCATCGGGCTTGCAGCATCCGCAAACGATGGGCGGTTCATCATCAAAGACGCGACCCGGAGTATCCAGGGCACCCAGTCGGTCGATGCGATCCTCGCCTGCGGCGTCGACCGGGTCATGACGCGCGACGGCGCGGTGGTCGGTGAGGGCGTCGTGGCACTCCGGAAGTTCCCGAAACCCGCCTTCATCGGGGGGAAGGCGATCCTCTTCGTCGAGCCGGTCGATGGGGTGTACTGCGATATCGTGATCGGGTGAGGGCGGGGAGAGATCTCTGCCTCTACCTGCCGGAAAATTTGTTCATCAGCCCATCGCGGTAGCACCGGGCTTCGGCCAGCCATCCCGGAATGCTTCCAGGACAAAGTCGACAAATATCTCTGCCTCATCCGGGTGCGGCGCGTCTGCGGGAATGGTCATCGCGTAGACGATCGGCTGGCCTATCCGCTCGCTCCCGATGGACTGAAACCGCCTGAACCCGAGGGTCACGTGCACTTTCTGGTAGTCATCGGCGTATTCCGCGAAACCGAGGTTGATTTGGGGCGGGAGGTCGATCCACAAAAGCCCGTGGTCCTCTGCGACGCTCCGGTACTCAAAGGCGTAGTCGATCCCGCCGGCATCCAGGAGTGAGAGGAGATAGATGCTCCCATCGCGGATGGCGACCTTATCACCTGCCGGCCTCATCAGTTCCGGCAGGGTGATCTTCGCTACACCATCCTCGCGGGTTACCGGGAGGGAGGGATTGAAGGATCCGCCGATGATCGCCTCAAAGAGTCCGGGCTCTCCATAGTACTCCTCGGCAAGCGCCGTCACCATGAGCGCCCGGTAGCCGCAGGCGTCGAGCATGGGATTTGAGAACCCTACCCGCACGTCCGGGCGGGAGAGGATCCGGTACCAGTTCTCCTGCGTTATCTCGTCTGCGCCGATGCTCTTATCGGTGTAGGCGATCACCACCTCGTTCTCGGCAAAGGCGACATACCAGTCGGTATAATTGCCACCCCCCTCCAGCATCGGCCGGTACATCATATCCGGTATCAACGACGCATCCGCGACCGCGACGACATCGACATCCCTCCTGAGGTCTGTCACCTGCCTGATGGCCTGGATACTCCCATGCCCCTCGATGCGGACGTCGATATCAGGGTGCTGGCTCTCGAAGGCGGCCTCGATATCCTCAAGCGGGTAGAGGAGGCTGCCTGCCGGTATCACCATGAGGGTGGTGCGTTCAGGGTCGGTGTCGGTGCAGCCCGCTGATACCGCAAGGAAGAGGAGGATGGCGAGGGCCGCAGGGCGGTTCATCGCCTGTGGACCTCGACCCGGTCAACCCATTTCACCCACGAACTCCCCTCGGTGATGACATCGGGGTTCTCTGTGATGATGACGAGGCGGAGTGGTCCACCTTCATCGGAGGGTAGCGGCTTTCCATCCTGTTCGTACGCCAGGATCACGCGGAGCGGTGGCGGTGTAATTTCCTTGAGGTTTTCATCGAAGGTGAAGAATCCCTCTCCGTTCACCTGGTCTATACCAAAGACCCAGAGGTATCCATCCTCCGCTGAGATGTAGACCAGGTCGTCCTCCCCGGCGCCGCCTGCCGCCAGAACGAGATCAGCGAGGAGAACACC
>JAAZID010000136.1 GCA_012510295.1 Methanomicrobiales archaeon
CGCGTCGGCAGCCTGACGTACGGCACGATACCGTCCCGCATCTGGTCATACCACCCGCGGGCGATACCCACCAGCCGCTCCTTTGCAAGAGCATCCATCTCTTCCCTAGACATCGAGATCCACCACCACTTTCCTGCCGTCGTCGACACCGCGGAGGTCGAGCGTCCCGTCACCTGCCCCCGTGTAGACGACCCGCCAGGTCTCCCCGGCGGCAAGCGTGCACCGCCAGACCTTGTTGTACTCCCCGCCGATGTCGTCCACGAAGTCAGGTCGTGGCTCTGCGTCAGCAGCCGCATCGCCGGAGAGGTTGTAGAGGGTGAGCGCGACCTCCTTCGCGGTGTAGTTGTTCACATCGATGGTTACCCTGCCGTCAGTCGTCCGCTTCTTCGCCACGACCTTCTGCATGATCCTCCCCTCGATCGGGGAGGTATCCACCAGCGGGAGCTCCACGATCTCGCTCACCTTCGCGGCGATCTCGGGGATGATCGAGCAGACCGCGCGGGCGCGGTCATCCTGCTGTTTCTTCCTCTCCCGGCGGGAGAGGTAGGCCTTCAGCTCCCGGCCGAGCTCCTGGAGGACGAGGACGATCTCGCGCTCGATCTCGGGGATGGACGCGACTGCGTCCTTGCTCTCGCTCGTGAAGGGAACGTTTGTGGAGGCCACGTGGACCATGATGAGCGCCGGACCGCCGGGGAGCCCATGCTGCGAGAGCCCGTAGCCCTTCCAGTTCACCTCCGCGATTGAGTTTGTTATAGCGCAGGCACCCTGCTGGTAGAGGAGCGGGACGCGGTTTGCGAACCGGAAGATCTGGGCGTTCCCCTCCGCCGGGAGCTTCCCCCCGTAGCCTATCGCCGCCTCGATGATGAACGAGTGTCCGCCGTGGACCGCGCTCGGGCGGGTGCGGGCCCTGACGAAGTCGAGCTGGATCTCCTTCTCAAGCCCCCGGCAGAGGAGATCCTCCCCGATCGGTGAGAGGCACTGCTGCGCCGGCGGTGCCGGGACCCTCACGCTCTGCATGGCGTCGAGGAGGGCCTTGAGTTCATCGGCATCGAGCCTCCGCACCTTCCGGGAGGACTTGAGCCCGGCGGTCCCGATGATCTCCTCAGCGGTCTTCTTCCCCACCCGCGAGAAGCTCCCGATGAGGAACTCCTCGATCGAACCGTCGCTCGCATCAGCGAGCCTTTTAAGCGCCCCGAACTCTATCCCGTGCGGGTGGGGGAGGATGGACCTCGGGCACGGCGGAACCTCGTTTGCCACCCGCTCAAACGCCGTCACATCGCCGTCGATATCTGCCGTTATCCGGGCATGCGGGTTGACGATCGCCGTGAGGCGGAGGTAATCGAGGAGC
This sequence comes from Methanomicrobiales archaeon, assembly GCA_012510295.1. Taxonomy (GTDB): domain Archaea; phylum Halobacteriota; class Methanomicrobia; order Methanomicrobiales; family Methanoculleaceae; genus Methanoculleus. The sequence goes on from JAAZID010000136.1 coordinate 1,349, forward strand.
CGTTTCTTTGCGGCGAGGGTGCTCTTGAACTCGATCTCAAGCCGTGTCCCGTGTGTCCGGTCCCAGTCGATCTCCTCATGGCTGACGACCTGGGGCTCGTTGGTCTCGGTCCTGATCATCAGCTCGAACCGGTGCGCCTTTTCTTTCGCCCCCGTCCGGGATATGACCAGCGCCGGGGTGCCGGTCGTGAGCTGTGCGTAGAGCACCGCCGCCGATATACCGATACCCTGCTGTCCCCGGCTCTGCCGGATCTGGTGGAACCTCGAACCGTAGAGGAGTTTTCCAAAGACGAACGGTATGTTCCTCGGCACGATCCCGGGGCCGTTGTCCTCGACGGTTATCCGGTAGACATCGCTCCCGACCTTCCTCACGGCGACGTAAATGTCGGGGAGGACCTCAGCCTCCTCGCAGGCGTCGAGCGCGTTGTCCACCGCCTCCTTGATGGTGGTGATGATCCCCCGTGTCGGGGAATCAAAACCGAGCAGGTGTTTGTTCTTCTCGAAGAACTCCGCGACACTGATACTCTTCTGCTGTCTGGCGAGGTCTTCAGCGATCGCCATACTGTGCTACCTCAGCGATCGCCTCCTCAAGGCCACACTCGCGCTGCTCGCCGGAGTGCAGATCCCTGAGGGTCACCGTACCGGCATCGACCTCGCGCTTCCCGAGCACCACGGCAAAATCAGCGGTCTTTGCGGCGTGGGCGATCTGGGCGCCCATCCCCCGCTGCATGAGGTTGACCTCCGTCCGCACCCCGGCGCCCCGGAAGGCGCGGGCGACCTCGAGCGCACGCTCCCGCGCCCCGGGCATGGAGACGACGCCGACGACGGTCCCGGAATCGAGCGGGAACTCACCGATCGAGACCATAACCCGGTCAAACCCTATGGCAAACCCGCACGAGGCAACGTCGTCGCCGCCGAAGAGGTGGGCGAGCCGGTAGGCCCCGCCACCGACGATCTGGTTCTCCGCACCGAGGTTTCGCGCAAACCCCTCAAAGACCATACCGGTGTAGTAGTCGAGCCCCCGGGCGATACCGAAGTCCGGTTGGTAATCGATCTCCTGTGAATCGAGGAGCGCAAACGTCTCTTCGATACGCTCACGCTCCAGCATGTCGCCTGTGATCTCAAAGATTTCAGCGACTGTCCGGCACTCCGAGAGCGCCGCGAGAGGCTCACCGAGGTGGCCGTGATCCAGCTCATCGAGAGCCGCCTCGAGCGCACCCTGGTCGCGCTTATCGAGGCAGGCCATGATCATCCGCTGGTCATCCGGGGAGAGGGCGGAGAGGAGATGCTTCATCGGCGCGAGGTGGCCGACGTGGAGGTCAAACGTTGCCCCGCTCGACCGGATCACCTCGCCGGCGAGCATGATCACCTCGGCATCGGCACTCGCCGTATCGGCGCCGATGAGCTCGACGCCGAACTGCCAGAACTGCCGGTAACGCCCCTTCTGCGGCCGCTCATAGCGGAAACAGTCGGCGATGTAGCACCAGCGGATAGGCTTTGGGAGGACCTTGCCCTCGTTGACGTACATCCGGA
>JAAZID010000137.1 GCA_012510295.1 Methanomicrobiales archaeon
CCGTGATCGTATCAAGATCAAACGCCATGTTCACTGATACAATATCGATGGTCACGCTCTTTGCGGTCTGGGCCGCAGCCGTCTCCGGGGTCACATCCACACCTCCATGATTACAGTTGCCTGCATCATGAGCCCCACCCTGTCATCCGGGTAGCATAATGGTTACGCATCCGGCGCGTAGATCCAGATCCCCCCTTCCTCGTAGATCAGGGTGAGTCCGTTCTGCGGCAGGTTGACGTCGTAGCGCTCCCGCTCCGGGGCGCCGACGTAGAGGAGGGTCGCGTTATACTTCGCCATCAACGCCAGGGTCTCCTCCGGATCCTCGTAGATTGCCTGGATATCCGCCGGGCGATCGACATACCACGCCCCGTTCCCCCGCCAGGTCAGCTCATGGCTGATCTGCCCGAGGATCGTCGGGATGCCGGTGAAGGACGAGATCCGGGAGTAGTAACTGTAGTCACCACACTCGGCCTCCACGATCCGGTGATCCCCATCGAGCGTCCGGAGGTACCCGACAGCCGCGGCCTCATCGGGGTCGAGGTAGGCGAGCCCGTCGAGGGTGTGGTACCCCTCCCGGGGGTGCTCTATCCCGAGGAGACCGCGTCCGATGTCTACATTGAGGGCGACCGGAGTTGCGATGAGCACCATGACCGCGACAAGGGCGGCACCTCGCCTGGTGCCCTCAGGGAGGAGCGGGAGGCGCGTTTCGAGCCATCTCCCGGCGAGGATCAGGGAACCGGTCCCGAGGAGGATCCAGGCATCGAAGTAGAACTTGAAGATGGTGTTGAACCGGCTATAATCCCCGCCGAGCATCTCTTTGAGGTAGAAGATCTCGGTGAGGGCGAGGATCGAGAGGCCGGCGATGCAGAGGAGGTCCGGGAACGAGCGTTCGCGCCGGAGGATAAGGAAGACGAGCAGGACGACGATAAGCCCGAGCACCGTGTAGCCGACGGCGATGAACGGCAACGCGACAGCCAGGTACAGCGGAGAGCGCCGGATGTCACGAACGATCGCGAGAGAGACGATGGCGAGGAACCCGCCCCAGACCGCGAGGAAGGCGAGGGGATCGGTGGGCGGGAACCCGGCGCCGATCCCGCCGATGCCCGCAGGTTCGAGGAGGAGGTAGTAGGGGAGGTAGATCAGGAGGGCAAGTGCGGGGATTGCGACGGCGGCGGCGAGGGTTGAGCGATCGCGCTCGCGAAGAGAGAGTGCGAGGAGGAAGACCGCGACGACCGGGGCGTAGACGAGGGCATCCCAGGAGGAGAGGAGCGGCATCGAACCGATGGAGAGGGCGGTGAGGAGGACAAGGGTTCCCCGCCCCCGGAGGTCGAGCCCGCCCCACCGCAACCACACAAACCCGAGGAGGAATATGAGGAAGACCTGGTTGAATACAGCCATCTCAAACGCATGGGCGTTCCCGAGGAAGAGAGAGAAGACCGGGAACTCGACCCGGGCGCCGGCGATGATCCAGTTCGTATCCTGAAACGCTGAATAGAGATCCCCGCCCGCAGCGAGGAACCAGGGGACCGACAGCGGAACGAGGAGGAGGACCGCGAGCGGGAGCCACCTCCATCGCCTGAGAAAGAGGCTACCCGTGGCGTAGAGCATCACAAACCCCACCCCATAGACCGTTGCCGGGATGAGGTTGAAGACCACCTCCGGGGGGATGCCGGTCACGACCCCGAGGCAGCCCATCATCCAGTGGCCGAGGTAGTAGTAGACGGTGAGGTCTCCGCCCGCAAACCAGGGGTCGAGTGGCGGCACCACAGGACTCCTCATGATCGCCGCGATGAAGGCGTGGTTCATGAACTGCTCGCTGAAGAAAGTGATGGGCGGGTTTGTGAACCGGACAGCAAGCGCGAATAAGAACCCAGCCAGGAAGACCGCATCCCAGGAGAGGAAACCCCGGATCCCCCTGTAGTCACCCCGCCGGAGACTGTACGCCCCGAGAGCGATAAAGACGAGGAGGGCGAGAGCGACCGGTATGCGAAAGAGACCGCAGTACCAGGTCACGAGGGCGAAGAGGAGGAGGGAAGCCGGGTAAGCCACGGGGTAGGCATACTCCCCGAGCGCGGGTCGGAGGCGAGGCCAGAGCGCCATCTGGAGGCCTTTCAGGGTTCCAGCCCAGAGCAGGACGTAGAGTACCTGCAGGATGGGGTCCACACCCTGATATCGGGGGGTTTTGGTATATGCGCCTTGTGCTCCAGGTGGCGGGCGGTCCACCGCTCCCGGGCAACCGTGCAGGGGTAGCCGGCGGTGTAGTGACTGCGGCGCGTGCGAAGAGGCCGGGCGGGAGATCGAGCGGGTTCTTCCAGATCAATATCGAGGGGGGGAGGCTTCGCGGGGGGTAGTATGACCGCCGGATCAGGAGCCACCTGCTACGGGTGTGCCTCCACCTCCTTCTTCGCACGAAGCCGCCCTTCATCGTGATCCCAGTCCCCGCACCCGGCAAGAACCTCCCACCTCTGCTGTATCCCTTCCTCAAGGCGCACAATCCGGGCCGTCCCGCCGAGACTCTCCTCGACCTCGAAGAATTCTCGTGCTTTCTGTTCGTTGAATGGGCCGTAACGCTTGATCTCACCGTCGCTTCCGAGAACCTCGACCCTGTACTTCAGGCGGGAGATATCCACCATCATCATTCACCGGCCCAGAGGATGGCCTTGAACTCCATAAACCTTGGGGATCCAGACCGCATAGAGAGATTACCTATCAGTTGCTGTGTTGCATAACTAACCCGGCGGTTGTCCTCTCCTCGCGCGACGTCCGGCACTTTCTGCTTTTAGGCCAAAAGATCCAGGTTATGCAACACAGCACTATCAGTAGCTCCCACCCATGCATTCCTCGCGGGAGGCGACCGGGAGTTCCGTAGAGGTCTTGAAGACATTCCCCCGCATAGCCGCGCCATCGGGGAAGATGCGGCGTACATCTGAACGCGGGCGAGATCCTCCCCGGGAGGGTACCCTTGCGGCAAACCGGGTGCATCCGGGGATACGCTGGAAGAGGGCTTTCTGAGACCTATGCCGGCCAGGCACGCCCTGCAGTGTGACGGGGTCGCCGGCAGCGGTGGGGGAAGCTCGCCCGGCACAGGGAAGCCGGCCCTGCATACCCGCCACAGCCCCTGTGCATACTATATACCATGGGACCGTACCACTATAGGCAGTGTTCTATCTGCATGAGCAATCCAATGGATTATAATAGAGGCAACAGAAACTTCGGCGGTCCGAGGAGGAACTTCGGCGGACCCCGTGAAATGACGAAGACTATTTGTTCGGACTGCGGGAAAGAGTGTGAAGTCCCCTTCAAGCCGACCGAAGGAAGACCCGTATATTGCCAGGACTGCTTCCCAAAGCACAGAAAACCCCGGTACTAAACCAAAAATAATCCATTTTTTTCAAAAATCCAGGCCGGATACTGGAGGCCGCCCTGCCGGCTCACGATACCGGCGGTTGCCACGCCGGGACTGGAGTTATGCTACAACAACAAACATAGAGAAACTAATAAACGATTCTTCCACCCACATACCTTTCATGGGAGGCATCCGGGAGTGCCGCAGGGGTCTTGATGATATTCCCCCACACTGGGTCGTGCGGTCTATTATTGCCACACTGAGGAAGGCAAAGCCCTACCTTGAACAGAGGTATCACGTACGGGAGATCAGCGTGTTTGGCTCCTACGCACGAAACGAGCAGAGCCCGGAGAGTGACCTGGATATCCTGGTCGACCTTGACGAGCCCCTCGGGTGGGATATCGTAGACCTCAAAGAGGATCTAGAAGGAATGCTCGGCATTCCCGTGAATCTTGTCCTGAAGGCCGGAGTTACCCGGCGGCCGGGGCTCTTCCGTGCCATCGAAGAGGATGCAGTGCATGTCTAGCATTCTGGAGGTCATCCGCCGCATCGAGGAGTATACCGGAGGATACTTGAAGAAAGACTACATGCAGAAAAAATAACGATCCCGGACCTATATCAGCCCGAGATCTGAATAGAGGCGGTCCCGGATCCCGTGGAGAGCATCCGTGGCCCGGGACTCACGCCGGGTCACAGGCTCACCGGCCCGCACCGCCTCGACGACCACCGGATCGAACGGAATCTTCCCCGCCAGGGTGAGATCCTCCTTTGCACAGAACTCCTCGATATCCCGACAGATATCATCCGCGAGGTCGAAGCGGTTGATCACGACGAATATCTGGACCTCGAACCGCCGGCAGACGGTCACCAGGCGCTCAAGGTCATGGAGCGCCGCGATTCCTGGTTCCGTCACGATGAGGACCGCGTTCATCCCGCTGACCGTCGCGATCAGAGGGCAGCCGATCCCCGGCGGACCGTCGGCGAGCATCAGGTCGGCACCCTCCGAGAGGGCGACGGCCCGCTTCTTCACCTCGACGACAAGCAACCCGGAGTTCCCGGAACCCGGGAAGAGGCGGGCGTGGGCGAGGTTTCCGAGGTCCGTCTCCGACGTATAGATCTCACCGCAGACGTGCGGCACCATCTCTATCGCGCCCATGGGGCAGACGTAGGCACAGACGCCGCAGCCCTCGCAGTGGAGAGTATCCACCACCCAGGCATCATCCCGGTGCACGATCGCCCCGAACCGGCAGCGGTCAGCGCATATACCGCAGTCGCTACAGAGGTCGTGGTCGATCCGGCCCACCTCAAGCCCCCGGAACTCCTCGGTGGTGAGCCTGCGGGGGTCGAGGAGGAGAGCGAGGTTTGCCGCATCCACGTCGCAGTCAGCGAGGACCTGAGGCACCCCCCCGATATCGGCGAGCGCCGCCGCAACCATCGTCTTTCCCGTGCCGCCCTTGCCGCTGATGACGGCGAGCCGGATCATGGGCCCACCTCCAGTATGGCATCCGAGAGGGCGGCGAACCGCTCCTCCCACCCCGGGAGATCGCGGGCGATAAGCCCGCCCCGGTTCTGGATGGAGGCGATCTCCCGGGAAAACGGTATGGTCGCCAGGATCGGGAGATCGTGCTCCCGGCAGAACGCGACGGTCTCCTCATCCTTCCCGTCGCTCCTGTTGATCACGACGCCGGCGGGGATACCGAGCTCCTCCGCCACACCGGCCGCAAGCCGGAGGTCGTGGAGCCCGAACGGTGTTGATTCGGTCACCAGGAGGCAGTAGTCACTCCCCTCGAGGGTATCGATCACCGGGCAGGCTATCCCCGGGGATGCGTCGTACATGATGAGCGGGTGGCCCTCAGCAAACATCTTCGCCGCCTTTATGACCGACGGGGCCAGCACCTCTCCCTCGTTTAAGACGCCGGTGATCAGGACCAGCCGGGGGAGCGGCCGGGAACAGGATACCTTCCCGATAGTCCGCGGGACCTCTTTTATCGCGCCCCGTGGGCAGACGAGCGCACACCCGCCACATGAGTGGCAGAGGTAGGGGAAGGTGAGGACAGTGTCCTTCACCACAGCAAGCGCCCCGAACCGGCAGAACTTCCCGCATTCGCCGCAGAAGTTGCAACGCTCAAAGTCGATCTCCGGGACCAGGGCCGTCACCGGCACATCCGTCTCCTCGGCCGGGAAGTAGAGGTGGAGGTTTGGCTCCTCGACATCGCAGTCGACGAGCACAATATCCCGGGAACGGGCGAGCACCCAGGCGAGGTTTGCCGCCACCGTGCTCTTCCCGGTCCCGCCCTTGCCGCTCGCAATCGCTATCTTCATGCCGGATCCCGCCTCAGGCGAGGGAGATCGGCTGCAGGTTCCCGGCGTTGTAGGCCGCAAGGGCGTCGGCTACGCTGCCGCTCCCCGGGTATGCAAAGGCCTTGAACCCACCGGCAGCAAGCGCACGAGCGGCGTTTCCGCCGACGTGGCCGGTGATGACGACCGTCACACCGCGATCCGAGAGCATCTGGACCGCCCTGGGTCCGACCCCACCGGATGCGTCGATGAGGGGGTTTTCAATCGATTCAGAGGCGCCGGTCTCCGTGTTCACGAAGGTAAAATACGGAGCCCTTGCAAAGCGCTGTTCGGCCTGGGCGTCCATGCCGCCGGCGCGTGCTGTGATGCAGATTATCATATTCTTTCACTCCATTCGAAATTTTTACTCATATGGGCATAACTCTATGGGTAGATGCACCCCGTCCTAATGCCCGCCGCACTCCTCGCCCTCGCCGTGGTGGCAGGTGCTCGCACCGGGTGAGAGGCGGCCGGCAATATAGTCCTGTGCAATATAATCAACGTTTCCGCTGACACCGAGGAGCACATCGATCCCGTTCTGCTGGAAGAGGGCGATAGCCTTTGGCCCCATACCACCGGCGATGATCAGGTCGACATTATGCTCCGCGAGGAAGACCGGGAGGCGGCCCGGTTCGTGGCCGGGGCTCGGAAGGTCGTCCCGCCGGTAGATGATCGAGTCCTCCACATCGAAGATCGCGTACCCTTCGCAGTGCCCGAAGTGGCCGGACACCTGATTTCCATCCATTGCAATCGCAATTCTCATTGATTTCACCTATTTCTGCGGTCTCATGCAGGGAAGACCGCGTATAAATATGCTATACATATAAGCGCAGATGAGGTTAAAGCCATCCATCATGACACCCGGGGTATCTTTTTTAAGGCGGCCGACACCCTGCGACCAGAGACTGAGGTGAAACGGATGGTTCAGCCTTTGGATATCAGGGAGTACCGGAACGCCTACGAGCCGGGAAAGGTTCAGTGCGCAAGCACCGAAGAGATGCAGCCGATGGAGGAGATCATAGGCCAGGAGCGGGCGCTCAGGGCGCTCCGGTTCGGCCTTGAGATCCACGAACAGGGATTTAACGTCTACAGTGCAGGCGCCCAGGGAACCGGGCGGATGACTGCCGTCCGGAGCTTTCTCGACGAGCTCTCGAAGGCAAAACCCCGGGCAAGCGACTGGGTCTACGTTCATAACTTTGAGAACCAGTATGAACCCGATGCCATCGCTCTCCCGGCCGGGAGGGGGGTGAAGTTCAGGGAGGATATGAAGAAGTTCATCGAAGAGGCCCGGCAGGCGCTCCCGCGGGCGTTTGAGAGCGAAGAGTATTCGAGACGCCGCGACGAGAAACTCAAATCCCTCCAGGAGAGGAGGACAGAACTTCTTGCTAAAATTAACCAGCGTGCTCAAGAGCAGGGCTTCGTCATCCAGATGAGCCCCGCCGGCCTCCTGACGATCCCGATCATCAACGGGAGGCCGGTCCCGGAGGAGGAGTTCATCACCTTCCCCGAGGCGGTGCGGACCGAGGTTCTGAAACGGCGAGACGCCCTGAACACCGAGCTCCGGAGCACACTCCGGCAGGTGCAGGATATCGAGCGCCAGGGGGCTGATGCGATCAAGAACCTGAACCACGATATTGCCCTCTACGCCATAGGAAACCTTGTCGCCGAACTCAAGGAGAAGTACACCGACGTCCCGGAGATCCCGGAGTACATCGAGGCTGTCAGGGGGGATATCCTTGAGAACCTCCAGACCTTCCTCGGTGTCGCCGAGCAACCGGGGGTTCCCCCGCAGTTCCAGGCCCTCATCCGTGAACTCCCGTTCCGGAAGTATGACGTGAACATCATCGTGGATAACGCCGGGACAAAAGGAGCCCCGGTGATCGTCGAACAGAACCCGACGTTCCAGAACCTGCTCGGGAAGATCGAAAAAGAGGTCCAGTTCGGCATATTCACGACCGATTTCACGATGATCCGGCCGGGTTCGCTCCATAAGGCCAACGGCGGTTACCTCGTCCTCAGCGTTGAGGACCTCCTGCGAAACCCCTTCTCCTGGGACGGGCTCAAGACAGCTTTGAAGACCGGAAAGGCCGTCATCGAGGAGCCTGGGGAGCGGATGGGGTTTATCACGGCAAAGACCATCAAACCCGAGGCCATCCCCCTCGACATCAAGGTGACCCTCATCGGGACACCGATGCTCTACCAGCTCCTCTACCGGTTGGACCCCGACTTCAAGGAGCTCTTCAAGGTCAAGGCAGACTTCGATATCGTGATGGAGCGAAACGACGAGAATGCCGGAAAGTACGCCGACTTCATGTGCAACCTCGTCCGGGAGGAGAAGCTCCGGCACCTCGACCGCGACGCCATCGCCCGGATGATCGAGTACGGATCAAGGCTCGCTGAGGATCAACAGAAACTCTCAACCCGGTTCGCCGTCGTCGGAGACCTCATCAGGGAGGCGAACTTCTACGCTGCAGAAGAGAGAGCAGAACAGATCGGGAGATCGCATATCACAAAGGCGATCGAGGAGAAGATCTACCGCTCAAACCTGATCCAGAAGAAGATCGAGGAGTTCATCAGGCGGGGGATCTTCCTCATCGAGACCGAAGGTGAGAAGGTCGGCCAGGTGAACGGTCTCTCGGTCATCGGTCTCGGCGACTTCGCCTTCGGCCGGCCATCGAGGGTGACGGCGAGCATCGGGGTCGGGCGCGAGGGGATCATGGATATCGAGCGGGAAGCGGCGCTCGGCGGACCGATCCACACGAAGGGTGTCCTGATCGTGAGCGGCTACCTCAACAACAACTACGCCCGCGACAAACCCCTCTCCCTCTCGGCGAGGCTCGTCTTCGAGCAGAGCTACGAGGGGATCGAGGGTGACTCTGCGTCGAGCACCGAACTCTATGCCCTCCTCTCGGCGCTCTCAGGGCTCCCCCTGAAACAGTACCTCGCCGTCACCGGTTCGGTGAACCAGAAGGGCGAGGTCCAGGCGATCGGCGGTGTCAACGAGAAGCTGGAGGGGTTCTTTGAGGTCTGCAAGGCAAAAGGACTCAACGGTGAGCAGGGTGCGCTGATACCGGCGAGCAACGTCCAGAACCTGATGTTAAAAGAGGAGATCGCCGAGGCTGCGAAGGCCGGGAAGTTCAGGATCTACCCGGTGAAGACGATCGACGAGGGGATCGAGATCCTCACCGGCGTTCCGGCGGGGGTCCGCCGGGATGACGGGACGTATGAAGAGGGGACGGTGAACTACCTTGTGGACCGGCGACTCCGCGAGATGGCGGAGACGATGCGCGGGTTCCAGCCGATGATAGCGAAGTGACCGGGATGGAGCAGAAACGA
>JAAZID010000138.1 GCA_012510295.1 Methanomicrobiales archaeon
CCGATTAAAAGTGCAAGCACCATCAGGATCAAACCCTGGATGACCGCCGCCGTCGCCCCCCCGAGCGTCTGGCCGATCATGATCTCGAGTCGCGATACCGGAGCGACTAGCGTCGCCTTCAGGAACCCGAACCGCTTATCCCATATGATCTGAATACCGGAGAAGACCGATGTGAAGAGGACACTCATGGCCACGATGCCGGGTATGAGGAAATCCATGTAACCCTCCTCCATGCCGGGGATCTGGACGACTGCATCCAGCCCGAACCCGAGCACCAGCATGAGGAAGAGAGGCATGCCGAGGCTGCCGATGATCCTGCTCTTTGAGCGCAGGTAGAGCTTGACGCTCCGCAACCATATCGTATAGACGATATCCATCCCTACCGCCTCCTCGCCTGGCGGAACTTGCGCATGGACTCCCTGCCGGTCGCCCCTCCCTCCCGGATCATCCTCCCGGTATAGTGCAGGAAGACGTCCTCGAGCGTCGGTTTCCTCACTGAGAGGGATGTGATACCGATACCGCTCTGGTGGATGGCGGTCACGATCCCCGGGATGTGCCGGTCGGCCTCCTGGAGGTGGATCGTCACCAACCCGTCATGCTGCTCGATTGCGGAGATCCACGGAGCGGTCAGGAGACCGGCGATTGCATCGGGATCGGGCGAGGCTATGGTGACGATGTCGCCCCCTATGGAGTTTTTCAGGTTCTCTGCGGTATCGAGTACGACGATCGCCCCACGATCGATGATCGCTACACGGTCACAGAGCCGGTCGGCCTCCTCCATGTAGTGGGTGGTGAGGATGATGGTGATGCCTTTCTCTTCATTCAGCCGCGCGATGTACTCCCAGAGGTGGTTTCGTGTCTGGGGGTCGAGGCCGAGGGTGGGCTCATCCAGGAAGAGCACCTTCGGTTCATGGAGCAGCCCCCTGGCGATCTCGAGGCGCCGGCGCATGCCGCCCGAGTAGGTCTTGACGAGGCTATTCTTTCGGTCGGCAAGCCCGACGAGGGTCAGGAGCTCATCGATGCGCCGCCGTCGCTCTTCGCTACTGATCCGGTAGAGGCGGCCGTGAAAGTCCATGTTCTCGTATGCCGTCAGTTCTTCATCGAGACTCTGGTCCTGAAAGACGATACCGATGGACCGGCGGACGTCATCCTCCTGCGCCACGACATCGTAGCCGTTGATCGTCGCCGTACCCGACGTGGGTTTCTGTATCGTCGCGAGCACGGAGATCGTTGTGGTCTTCCCCGCCCCGTTCGGGCCGAGGAGCCCGAATATCTCGCCGCTCGCGATGGAGAACGATACGTTGTCGACGGCGACGAGGTCACCGAAGGATTTCGTCAGGTTATGCACATCTATGGCCGGTGGGGGGCCGGCTCTCCCGGGGTGTGTGTTTGAATGGCCCATTCTTCACTCCTCTGGCGGCTCTTCCGGCTCAATTTCGAAAATCCGGAGCATCTCCTCCGCAATTTTCTGGAATTTGTCTGCTTTGACGACGGCAAGCCCGCGCCCCTCATGGCCGAGGATCATCAGCGTATCACCGGGCTTGATATCGAAGGTCTCTCGGGCATCTTTCGGTATGACGATCTGGCCGCGCTCACCGACCTTGACCGTCCCGAAGATGTATCTTCTGCTGCCGTGGTCGTGGCAGCGGTGGTTATCGTGGGGCATACTCTCTCACTCGTCGTAGATCAAACTATTCATACAAGTATGATTTTTCATACGATATGAATCCCTCGATAGTGCATATCTCTACTTTCAGGTGCTACAGCACAAACGAGCGGGCAAACGCTCTGCCCCGGGAGCTCCGGCGGATAGGGATGCTCGCCGGCAAAAAAGTATTATTCTACCCGGCGCTCTGCTTTCTTCGCCGCCAGGCGCTCGATCATGGCGAGGTCGATGCTGCCGCCGGTCGCAAGTTTCCCCTGCCAGACCGCCCGGTCGACAAAACCCCTACCGATATCGTTTCGTATGATAAGCGTCGTGTAGCCGTCCGGCGACCCGACCGATCCGGCCGAGACATCCGCATCCACCGCCGTAAAGTCGGTGCAGACCCGGCACCCGGGCCGGATGCACTCCTCCAGGTCGGCGAGCGGTATAGAGACCTTCTGTTCATCCTGGAGGTAGACGTCCAGTCTCCCCTTGATGTCCAGGCGACAGATATCCCAGGGATCGATACGGCGCTCCGACTGCAGTTTCCCCTCGACGAGTTTCTCATAATCGAAGGTCTCCGTGCAGAAGAGGCCGATCACGAGCCGGATCGCCTTCGCGTAGGGCCGGAGGAGATCGTGGTCGCTCTCCCGGATCTCCCGTGTCGCCTGTGCCACACAGGGCACACCCACGACGGCGATCCGCCGGTACTTCCGGGTGACCACCGCTTCCTTGAGGGCTGCGAGCAGCGGCACCCACCAGGAGTAGCGGCTCCCGGCATGCTGGATGAGCGCATCGGATGAAGTGATCACCGCTGACGCGGGTTTCATCGTCCAGGGGTCCCTCGTCACCGTGACGACCGCATCGATCAATCCCTCATCGAGGGCGTTTACGAGTATCGCCGTCACCGCGCCGCCGCTCTGCTTGCGCTCCACCGGTATGACTGCCCGGGCCGCAACGATATCCTGGTGGGCCCCGAGCATCGTTCCCCGTGATGCAAGGTCGACCCTCGGGCAGGCCGCGTAGCATGCCCCGCAGGGCACGCTGTCGTTCTCGGCCTTGCAGTAGCCGATGTTCACCGGGGCATCGGTCTTATCTGGCGAAAACCGAAGGGCATCTGCCGGACAGACCGCAACGCACGCCCCACACCCGGAACAAAGCCCGGTGACCCAGACCGCGGCTTCCAGGTCCTTGTATGTCTTTGTATCCATCCCAATCACTCCCACGTATATTTTCCTGCAAAGGGCCTTGCGCTCGCAGGGACAATCCGGGTGTAGTCAGCATTGAGCAGAGGTTCCGGATCGAGCCCGAAATCGCCGGCAAACTCCCGGATCACCGGAGCGATCCGCTTCCGGTCCTCATCGGTGAGCGGCACCTTCTTCGCCCCCGCCGCGAGGGAGGCATCATCCACATCACCGCGGATGATGATCTCTCCCCCGTGGATCCCGCTCCCGATCCCGCATGCATGCATGGTCTCGTCGAGGTCGAGGACGATCAGGAGGCCACCTGCCATGTATTCGCCGAGGAACGTCTGCGCAGCCCCCCCGACGACCAGTATGGGGCGTTTCTCCTCATACTGTTTCATGTGGATCCCACCGCGGTAACCGATGTTCCCGCGGATGAAGATCTTGCCGCCCCGCATGCTGTGCGCGACCGCATCGCCGGCGCTCCCGTGGATCACCACCTTCCCGGAGTCCATGGTGTTGCCGGGCGCGTGATCGGCGTTGCCGTGAACGATGATCGTCGGTCCGCTCATGAACATCGCGAGATCGCCGCCCGGGACGCCGTGGATGGTGATGGTCGCGTCCCCCTGGAGGCCGCTACCGATGAACCGCTGCCCGAGGACGCCGTTTACCGTAACCTCGCGGACACCGTTTGCCACGGCTTCCCGGATCTGCCGGTTCAGGGGGGTATAGTGCATCCCCTTCGCATCGATCGTAAGTGATTTTGTCATGATGATCACGCCCCCACCGGCTTGACATCGAGAACACTGAGCAGGTTCTCATCGAGCATGTAGCCCCGGAGCCGGTCGCGGTTGCCGCGCAGGCTCTCGATGCTGTTGATGCCGGCCGCACCCATCAGTTCGGTTATCTCCATCGTCCA
>JAAZID010000139.1 GCA_012510295.1 Methanomicrobiales archaeon
CGATATCGACCAGCTCGCCGATACCGATGAGATCACGCGCATGGTCGAGGAGTCACAGAAGACCGGTGTCATATACGTCGGCGGGGGTGTGCCGAAGAACTTCATCCAGCAGACCCAGGTCATCGCCTCGATCCACGAGCAGCACCTCGGCGGGCATGCCTACGCCATCCAGTACACCACCGACGCCCCTCACTGGGGCGGACTCTCGGGGTGCACGTTTGAGGAGGCGATCAGCTGGGGCAAGGAGGCTCCGGAGTCCCCGCGTGTCCAGTGCTTCTGTGATGCCACGATAGCGCTCCCGATAGTCGCGTCGGCACTCATCGGGAGCGGCGTCAGGCGGGGCGATTGAACCGGTGCGGGCGCGCGACCCCGCCGGCCCGGGGCGCACATCCCGGCACCACAACCCTTATTAGGATGGCTCACAAAAATTAGTAAGCACAAGTCATAGAATACTGTGTCTGGAGCAGCACCCCTGGTGTTGCGAGTATCGCAAGATGCGAAATTCTATGTTGAGGTAGCCAAGCCTGGTATGGCGCAGGTTTGCTAAACCTGTGTCCTTCGGGACTCGAGGGTTCAAATCCCTCCCTCAGCGCTTTCACCGACAACGTCGATGACGAGGCGATCACATGGATGAAGAAGAGATAAAGTACTTTGTTCGGATCAGGAACACTGATCTCGACGGCACGAAGTCTGTGCATATCGCACTGACCGGTATCAAGGGCATTGGTCCGCACACATCACGCACCATCACCGCCCTTGCCGGTGTTGACCCTCGCGCCGTGCTCGGTAAGCTGGACGACGGATCGGTCGAGCGGATCGCAGAGGCCGTCGAGACCTACATCGAACAGGTGCCCGTCTGGATGGTAAACCGTCCAAAGGACATCTACACCGGCGAGGCCCGTCATCTCCTCGGGACTGACCTCACCATGGCCAACGACGATGACGTCAACCGCATGCGCAAGATGCGCAGCTACCGCGGTATCAGGCATGAGACCGGACAGAAGGTCCGCGGTCAGCGCACCAAGTCATCCGGAAGAACGGGCACGACTGTCGGCGTCAGCCGGAAGAGAGGATAGGCGGTGATTGAATGGGATACCCCGGAAAGAACCACAAACTGTATGCGACGCCGAAACGGCGATTCGAAAAGACCCGACTCGAAGACGAAAAGAGGCTCATCATCGACTACGGCCTCCGGAACAAGCGAGAGATCTGGAAGGCCCAGAGCGTGCTCCGGAAGTACCGGACGGCTGCCCGGGAACTGGTGGCACTGCGATCGGCGGGAGTCAACCCCGAAGAATACCAGAAGAAGAGGGATCAGCTCATCAACCACCTTCACCGTTACGGCCTCATCGGTGAGGACGCCGACCTCGGCGACATCCTCGCCCTGAAGGTCGAACAGCAGCTCGATCGCCGCCTCCAGACGCTGGTCTACCGGAAAGGGCTTGCACGCTCCCCGAAACAGGCCCGCCAGTTCATCACCCACGGGCACATCGCGATATCAGGTCGCCGGGTGACCGTGCCGAGTTACCGGGTCGAGAGGGGCGAGGAGCCCGCGATCACCTACTACGGTCCCTCCCCGTTCACAAACGACGTACACCCCGAGAGATCCAGGATCTCCCGTGCAGGAGTGAGGTAATACCATGGCAGAAGAGAAATGGGGCATCGCTCACATCTATGCCTCCTTTAACAACACCATCATCACCATCACCGACCTCTCGGGAGCCGAGACGGTGACCAAGAGCAGCGGCGGCATGGTCGTGAAACAGGACCGAAACGAGAGCTCACCCTACGCGGCCATGCAGATGGCGATCCAGGTCGCCCAGAACGCACGGGACAAAGGGATCACCGGCGTCCACGTGAGGGTTCGCGCACCCGGCCGGGGGAAACAGCGGAGCCCCGGTCCCGGAGCACAGGCAGCGATCCGCGCCCTTGCCCGTGCGGGGATGAGGATCGGTCGCATAGAGGACGTCACCCCGGTGCCCCACGACAGCATCCGTGGCAAGGGTGGCCGGAGAGGAAGGAGAGTGTAATGGAGATTGCGTTTTCTCGGCTGGATGAGAGAGTCGCAAGGTTCACCATAAGCGGCGTCTCCACATCGTTTGCCAACATGCTCCGGCGGGCGATGGTCAGTGAGGTGCCGACGCTCGCTATCGAGGACGTCAGGATCTACGATAACACCAGCGTCCTCTTCGATGAGATGCTGGCGCACCGGCTGGGGCTCATACCCCTGCGGACCGACCTGGATCAGTACAGGCCGCGCTCGGAGTGCACCTGCGAGGGTGAGGGCTGCCCGGCCTGCACGGCCATATACACGCTCTCCGTCGAAGGTCCGGCAACGGTCTACTCAAGCGATCTGATACCCCAGGACCCTGACGCCGCACCGGCGGAAGCGGAGATCCCCATCATCGAGCTTGACACTGACCAGAAGATTGTGCTTGAGGCACACGCCGTCGTCAGTACCGGAAAGGAACATGCCAAGTGGCAGGCGGTGACCGCCTGCGGCTACAAGAACTATCCGATAATCACCGTCGACGAGAAGTGCGACGGGTGCGGTATGTGCATCGACGAGTGCCCTCGTGACGTGCTTGAGGCGGGGCAGGGAAAAGTCCGGGTGAACAGGGGAAGGCAGGAGTTCTGTTCCCTCTGCAGGCTCTGCGAGCGTGCATGCCTCGCCGGCGGTATCGGTACCGAGCCGGCTATCCATATCGATGCTGACGAGAACCGATTTATCTTTGTGGTGGAGAGCGACGGATCGATGCCCATCAGGGAGATCATCGAGAGAGCGCTACAGTATATCCAGAAAAGATCAGATGACCTGGTAGACGTGATGAACGAGATTACGGGAGAGGGGACAGAATGAAGAAGACAACCGAGACAAAGACAAACCCCCGGCTGGCGGCCCTCATCGTGACGCTAAAAGATGCGTCGCGCGTGCATGAGGCGAAGATCTGGCGCGAGATCGCAAAGAGGCTGGATGCGCCCCGGAAGAACCACGCCGAGGTGAACCTCAGCAAGATCGACCGGTACGCAAGCGAAGGCGAGACGATCCTGGTGCCGGGCAAGGTGCTCGGCAGTGGAGCGCTCAACCTGCCGGTGAAGGTCGCCGCACTCGATTTCTCCGAGGCCGCGGTGAGCAAGATCACCGGTGCCAACGGGACGTGCATGACTATCGAGGACCTCGTCCGGGATAACCCGACGGGGAGCAGGGTACGGATCCTCAGGTGAGACGAATGGTTACAGTTATCGATGCAGACGGATTACTGCTCGGAAGAATGGCCAGCGTCGTCGCAGGGCGAGCGCTCGCCGGCGAGGAGATCGCTATCGTGAACGCAGAGAAGGCGATCGTCTCCGGAGACCGGGCATATGTGCTTGAGGCCTACTACAAGAAACGCAACCGGGGATCCCGTGAAGGTGGTCCGTTCTACCCGCGCCGGCCCGATCATATCATCAAGCGCACCATCCGGGGTATGCTCCCCTACAAGCGCGAACGGGGTGCTGCTGCATTCAAACGGGTCAAGGTCTACGTAGGCATTCCAATGGAGTTCTCCGCGCTGGAGAGAGAGTCTCTCGAAGCAGCTCACATCGACCGGCTGAGCAGGCCAAGGTACGTGACGGTCGGGGCGATCAGCACCAACCTCGGAGCAAAGTACTGAAATGAGGTGACAAAATGGCAAAGATCATCAATACAAGCGGTAAGAGGAAGACAGCAGTTGCACGGGCGACCCTGAAACCCGGCAACGGCCGGGTCCGCATCAACTCCGTGCCCCTGGAGGTCTACGGGACGGAACTGATGCGCATGAAGATCGCTGAACCCCTGCTCCTGATCCCGGATGCACTCAATGGTGTCGATGCGGCAATCGATGTCTCCGGCGGCGGTGTGGTCGGTCAGGCCGAGGCGGTCCGGACGGCGCTGGCGCGCGGCATTGTGGAGTGGCACAACGATCCGCAGATTAAGGACGTATTCCTCGCATACGACCGCACTCTGCTCGTGAATGACTCACGGCAGAAGGAGAGCAAGAAGCCACACGGTCCGGGTGCACGGGCAAGATACCAGAAATCCTACAGGTGAGGAGAAAAGGGATATAAGGGAAGCAGGTACATTATTATGATACCCGTACGATGTTTTACATGCGGTAAGGTCATCTCTCCAGCCTGGAAGGAGTTTCACGAGCGACGGGATGCCGGCGAGGATCCAAAACGGATCCTCGACGATCTCGGCCTGGAACGTTATTGTTGCAGGCGGATGCTGCTAACGCATAAGGAAGTAGTGGAGGATCTGAATCCGTATCAGTGAGGGGTCGTAGGGTAGCCTGGACATCCTATGGCGTTCGGGACGCTGTAACCTGAGTTCAAATCTCAGCGACCCCATTTTATTATTAAAGTTTTGAGGCTTTACGATGGAATCTTATACCCGATACGAACGAGCGCGGATCATAGGGGCTCGTGCTCTGCAGATATCGATGGGTGCGCCGGTTTTGATTAAAACGATGAATACAGAGCCACTTGAGATAGCACTGGAAGAGTTTGATCAAGACGTGATCCCTATAACGGTGAAGAGATAGTAGTGATCTGATGACGACCATCGAAGATATAAACCTGAGAATCATCCTGGACAGTCGCGGAAACAAGACCGTCGAGGCCGAGATATTCACATCTGGTGGGTCTGGCCGGTCGGCAGCGCCGAGCGGCGCCAGCACCGGAACCTATGAAGCGAAGGTGCGACCGCCGGAGGAGGCTGTCAGGGATGCGGAGAAGAACCTGATTCCATCACTCATCGGCGAGGATGCTCGCGATCAGATCACGTTCGACGCGCGGATGCGGGAGATCGACGGGACGGCCGACTTCAGTTCGATCGGCGCAAATGTCACGGTAGCGCTCTCGCTTGCGTGCGCAAAGGCGGCCGCGTCGTCCCTCAATCTCGACCTCTTCCACTACCTGGGCGGCGCGTTTGCCGATAAGACGCCCCTGCCCCTGGGAAACGTCATCGGCGGAGGCGCACACGCCTCCGGCGCTACATCCATCCAGGAGTTCCTGGTGGTTCCCACCGGCGCCTCCAGCGCAACGGAGGGCGTCTTTGTGAACGCCGCCGTTCATGCGGCGGTGAAGAAGATCCTGCTGAAGCAGGGTAAACTCGCAGGTAAAGGAGATGAAGGGGCCTGGGCGCCCGCTATATCCGATACCGAAGCATTTGATATCATCACCGACGCGATCGCCACCGTCTCGGATGAGACAAACGTCGAGGTCCGTATGGGAATCGACGTCGCAGCGAGTGAACTCTGGGACGGCGAGCGGTACCACTACAAGGACGCCGCACGGACCCGCGAGGAACAGATCGCCTACATGGCGGACCTGGTGGACCGCTACGACCTCATCTACATCGAAGACCCACTCTTCGAAGAAGACTTTGAGGCGTTCGCCGACCTGACAGAAGCAGTCGGGGACCGCTGCCTGATCTGCGGGGACGACCTCTTCGTGACCAACGTTGAGCGGATCACGAAGGGGATCGAGACCTGTGCGGCAAACTGCGTGTTGATCAAACCAAACCAGATAGGAACGCTCACCGAGACCTTCGAGGCGATACGTCTCGCCCAGAAGAACGGCATGGAGACGGTCATGAGCCACCGGTCCGGAGAGACCACGGATACAACGATCGCCCACCTGGCCACAGCGTTTGAATGTATATTCCTCAAGACCGGCGTCGTCGGCGGAGAGAGGATAGCCAAACTCAATGAACTGATCCGTATAGAGGAGCTGATCTAGCTTGACTGGAAACGAACTTGAGATCGAACTGAAAGAACCACTGATACCTGTAGAAGAGTACCTCGCAGCGGGTGTGCATATCGGCACCCAGCAGAAGAACAAGGATATGATGAAGTACATCTACCGCGTCCGCGGGGATGGACTGTACATACTGGATATCCAGGCTACGGATGAGCGGATCAAGACCGCCGCGAAGTTCCTCGCACGCTATGAACCGGCCAAGATCCTCGTCGTCACTTCCCGGCAGTATGGCCAGTACCCGGCGAAGATGTTTGCCGATTCCATCGGTGGCATGGCGGTGATCGGCCGGTTTATCCCCGGGATGCTCACCAACCAGCGCCTGAACAAGTACATCGAGCCGGATGTTGTCGTGGTGACCGACCCGATCGGGGACGCGCAGGCGATCAACGAAGCGGTCCAGACGGGCATTCCGATCGTCGCCCTCTGTGACACAAACAACATGACCAAGCATATCGATCTGGTCATCCCGACCAACAACAAGGGCAGGAAAGCACTCTCGATGATCTACTACCTCCTGACAAAGGAATTCCTCCGCCTGCACGGAGTGGCCACGTCACTCACACCCGAAGACTTCGAGACAGAGTTATAAGACACGGAGCACAAGAGTAGCTCAGATATAGATGGACATGCGCCCATGCAGTGTAGCAGGAATGTTCTATCCTGCCGAGCCCCGACATCTGGAGCAGCTGCTGGAGACATTCTTCCAGGTGAGGGCCCCGGGTATCGACGCCCGGGGTATCGTCGCTCCCCATGCGGGTTACATCTACTCGGGGGAGACAGGAGCCTGTGCCTTCTCTACCATACCACCTGATTTCGACGGTACGTTTGTCGTCATCGGTCCAAGTCACCGGGGATACATGACCGCTGCCTCCGCTGTGCCGTGGGAGACCCCGTTTGGGGTTGTCGATACCGATACGGAGTTCATCGATGCACTGGATATCGATATCGATGAGGCGGCGCACCGGAATGAGCACTCTATCGAGGTGCAGCTACCTATCATCAGGTACCGGTTCCCGAGGGCGAGGATCGTCCCCATCATGATGGGAGACCAGGACTACGAGGCGGCGGCAGACCTCGCAGAACTCCTGCTCCAGGCGATAGACCGGACGGGAAGAGATGTGCGGATCGTCGCTTCAAGCGACTTCTCTCACTATCTTCCGGATGAGACGGCCCGCCGGCAGGATCTCTACGCGATCGACGCGCTCAAAGAACTGGATATTCCGGAATTTTATCGCCGTCTCCAGGAGACCGGCGCCACGGTATGCGGCTATGGCCCGATAGCCGCCATGTGCATCGCATGCCGGGCGCTCGGCGCAGAGAGAGGGGAGCTGTTACGGTATACAACCAGCGGTGATGTGACGGGAGACTTCAATCAGGTAGTGGGGTATGCAGCGATAGCGGTGATCTGATTGGCAACATGGAGCGCGCCGGGCAAGGTCTTCCTCTTCGGCGAGCACGCAGTGGTCTACGGAAAGCCCGGTGTAGCGATGGCGATAAAGCCCCGCGTCTTTGTCACGGTGCGAAAGTCCCGCAACCCGACACGACCCCGGTCACCCTACATCAACGAGTGTTTCAAGCGGATGGGTGTCCGGGGGAGCGTCTACGTCCACTCACAGCTCCAGAGCTCGTCAGGGCTCGGGTCGTCAGCCGCGGTGACAGTGGCGACCCTCTGTGCGATCAACGACGAGTTCGATCTCGGGCGGACCCGTGAGGCTATAGCGGATATGGCGTTTGCCATCGAGAGAAAAGTCCAGAAAGGGCGGGCGAGCCCTACCGACACATACGTCTCCACAAACGGCGGGATCGTGCTCATCACCGGGGACTCCAAACGACGGCTCCCTCCGCAGGGGTTACAGATCGTTATAGGAAACACCATGGTGCCGCATAGCACCGCAAAGATGGTGGAGCAGGTCGGAAACCTCGCACGGGAACACCCCGATATCGCAAACCCTATACTGGATGCCATCGGCGCCGTGACGCTCAAAGCCCTCCATGCCATCAACCGCCCGAGGGAACTGGGGAGGTGCATGGATATGAACAACGCCCTCCTTGAGGCGCTCGGAGTGGGGCATCCCGCGAGCAGCAGGCTCGTGCTTGCGGCGAGGGCGAGCGGTGCCTACGGGGCGAAGATAACGGGAGCGGGAGGCGGCGGCTGTATCATCGCACTCTGCCCACGGCGCGCGAAGAATCGGGTTGCCGGGGCTATCGAGGCCTGCGAGGGAAAAGCGATCATCACCACCATCGACACCGACGGCGCGAGAAAAGAGAAGCATGACTGAGACCGTTATACTGAAACTGGGGGGGAGCGTTATAACCGATAAGTCAGGCGGATGTGCTATCGATCACGCCCGCCTGCACGAGATCGCGGATCAGATCGCACAGAACGCTCAGGCACTCGTTCTCGTCCACGGCGCAGGGTCGTGCGGGCATCCCGAGGCCCGGCGCTACAGGATAAACGATGGTCTCGATGGAGAGAACATCCCCGGGGTCTACCACACCCATGCCGCTGTATCCCGCCTGAACGCCGCGGTCGTCGATGCCCTGCGGGGTGCAGGCGTCGAGGCGATCGGTATCCACCCCCTCGACCTCGCTCTCGCTGAAAGCGGACGTCTGGTCTCGTTTGAGACCCGCCATATCGCCGAAATGACTGGACACGGCATTGTGCCCGTGCTGCACGGCGATGTGGTGATGGACCGCCAGAAGGGAGCCTGCATCGTCTCGGGGGATCAGCTGGTGACCCGGCTTGCCACTGCTCTCGGGAGCAGGCGTGTGGGGCTTGCGACCGACGTCGCGGGCGTCCTGCAGAACGGCGCAGTCGTCCCGCGTATCGATCGAAAGATAGTAGAGACACTCGATATCGGCGGATCGGGGAACACCGACGTGACCGGCGGCATGCGAGGTAAGATCGGGGAACTCCTGGCACTCGCCGATGCCGGCATCGATTCGCATATCTTCCATGTCTCAAAGGTCGGCCAATTCCTGGCCGGCGCCGGGCATGGCGGGACTATCGTGACCAGGAGAGGTATTTCATGACCGAAGAGACAGCCACATCATCGCGGAAACGGGATCATCTGATGATCTGTTGCGAAAGGCCCATCGAGGCCGGGGATGCCGGCTTTGAAGATGTCCGGCTGGTCCATAACGCCCTCCCCGAGTGTGACATGGACGCGATCGAGACCCGGACCCGGTTCCTCGATAAAAACCTCTCCTCCCCTCTCTTCATTGCAGCGATGACCGGAGGACATCCGGATACCCTTGAGGTGAACCGGCGGCTTGCACGCGCAGCTGAGCGGTATAACCTCGGTATGGGTGTCGGTTCTCAGCGAGCGGCATTGGAAAGGCCCGAACTGGAGGATAGCTTCGTCGTCGTGCGGGAGGAGGCGCCCCATGCCTTCCTCTGCGCGAACCTCGGGATCATCCAGCTCCGCGACCACGGTATCGAGTGGGCAGAGCGAGCTGTCGATATGATCGAGGCGGATGCGATCGCCATTCACATCAACTCGCTTCAGGAAGCGATTCAGCCTGAAGGCGACCATAACGCTGAGGGATGCCTGGAAGCACTGCGCAACCTCTGCGAAGAATTCTCCTACCCGGTCATCGTGAAGGAGACGGGTTCGGGCATATCAGCCGGAACTGCATGGGTAATCCGGGAAGCAGGGGCAAGTGCCATCGATATCGGCGGGTACGGGGGAACGTCCTGGGCAAAGATCGAGTGCCTCAGGGCAAAAGACCCGGCCCTTGCCAGCCTCGGGAGGGCGTTCCTCTCCTGGGGTATACCGACGGTGGTGAGCCTCTGCGAAGTGCGGACGACAGGAAACCCGATTATTGCAACGGGTGGACTGCGGTCAGGTATAGATATCGCAAAGGCAATCGCGCTCGGGGCGGATCTCGGGGGCATGGCGCTCCCCCTCTTAAAGCCGGCTATGGAGAGTGATGACGCGCTCTCTGCGGCCATCGAGGCGATCCACCGCGAGCTCGAGATTGCGATGTTCCTGACAGGATCCAGGACAATACAGGATCTTACACGCGCACGGACGTATATAACCGGACTGACCCGGCAGATGATTGAAAAGACCAGTTAATCACAAAATTCCTACAAGGAGACCACATGGATATTGAAATTATAGCAGTGGGCGGATATAACGAAGTCGGCAGAAATATGACTGCCGTCCGCTGCGGAAAAGAGATTGTCATCTTTGATATGGGCCTGCGCCTCGACCAGGTGATGATCCATGAGGATGCTGATATTGAGAACATGCATTCTCTGGACCTGATCGAGATGAAAGCAATCCCCGATGACACCATCATGAACGCGATAGAGGGAAGTGTCAAGGCGATCGTCTGTTCACACGGGCACCTGGACCATATCGGTGCGATACCAAAGCTTGCGCACCGATACAACGCCCCGATCATCAGCACACCCTATACATCGGAACTGATCAGGCAGCAGATTGCAGGCGAACAGAAGTTCGGAGTGAATAATAAGCTCTTTGCCCTGAAAGCCGGGCAGCGCTACACCATCTCCCCGCACATCACGCTCGAGTTTGTGCGGAGCCAGCACTCGATCATAGATACCGTCTTTCCGGTCCTGCACACCCCGCGGGGTGCTATCGTCTACGCATGCGACTTTAAACTCGACCGGACGCCGGTGCTCGGGGAACCGCCAGACTTCGCCCGCCTGCGCCAGCTCGGGAAGGAGGGTGTGCTCGCCCTGATCGTCGAGAGTACGAATATCGCCAATAAGGGGCGCTGCCCGAGCGAGAAGATCGCACGGGACCTCGTCAGGGATACCATTACGAGTTACGAGGATGATAAAAGCGCCATGTTCGTATCGACGTTCTCATCGCACATCGCTCGCGTCAAGACGATCGCTGAGTGTGCACACGAGATCGGGAGAAAACCGGTCCTTCTCGGGCGGTCGATGGAGCGGTACAGCTCGGCGGCCGAACAGCTGAAACTGGTAGGGTTCCCTGATACGCTCTCGATGTTTGGCAACCGGCGGACCGTCGACCGGACGCTCAGGCGGATCATGAAGACCGGGAAGGACAAGTTCCTCCCGATCGTGACCGGCCACCAGGGCGAGTCGGGGGCCATACTGACGAGGGTTGTTATGGGAGATACGCCCTACAGGCTGGAGAAGGGCGACAAGATACTCTTCTCCGCGAAGGTTATCCCGAACCCGATGAACTACGGGCAGCGCTACCTCGTCGAGGCACGCGCAAAGATGGCAGGCGTGCGGATATTTGATGAACTGCACGTCTCGGGTCACGCGTACCGGGAGGACCACTACGAGTTCCTGCACCTCTTAAACCCCCAGCATGTCATACCGGCCCACGGTGATATCGATATGACCGGGAGTTACGCAAAGTTTTCGGAGGAACTCGGGTATACCCTTGGAAACGACCTTCACGTCCTGCGGAACGGTCAGAAGATTCCACTAAAGTAGAGAGATCGGGCATGACGACGCTTGAAGACTATCTGGGGAAGAACGCTGAGAGAATGGATAAAGTGATCAACCGCTACTTCGGGGATCTCCACGGGGATCTCTTCAAGGCGAGCGCTCACCTGCTGCTCGCCGGTGGAAAGAGGCTCCGGCCGGCGGTTGTTATACTCTCTGCGGATGCGGTGAAGAGTGGGAGCTCGGACGACCTGCTCCCGGCAGCTCTCGCGCTTGAACTGACGCACAACTTCACCCTCATCCATGATGACATCATGGATGGGGATGTCACCCGGCGCGGTGTCCCGACGGTGCATACGGTCTGGGGTGAACCGACGGCGATCCTCGCGGGAGATGTGTTGTATGCGAAGGCGTTTGAGTTTATATGCCTCTCTGACGCCGCGGATATCGCAAAAGTCCGGGCAACGACGATGCTTGCGCGGACGTGCACCGATATATGCGACGGGCAGAGCATGGATATAGCGTTTGAGACGAAGGATGACGTCTCGGAGATGGAGTACCTGGAGATGGTCAGCAAGAAGACCGGTGTGCTCTATGGTGCCGCCGCCGCCATCGGCGGGATCCTCGCAGGCGCAAACACGGTCCAGGCTGATGCTCTCTACCAGTTCGGTGTGAACAGCGGTGTCGCCTTCCAGATACAGGATGACCTGATCGATCTCTACGCGAGCAGCGAGAAGAGCGGGAAGGATCAGGCGTCGGATATCCGGGAGGGAAAACAGACCCTGATAGCGATCAAGGCCAGAGAGAAGGGGCTCGATCTCTCGTCGTACCGGAGGAAACTCACGGCAACGGAGATCGCCGACGTCATCACCCTGCTTGAGGATGCAGGCATCATCGACGAGGTCAGGGCGATAGCGGTTGAGCGGGCGACCGTGGCGAAGGAAGCGCTCTCGATCCTCCCGGATACGGAGGAGAGGCGCCTGCTCGGCGAGATCGCAGATTTCTTTATCGATCGGAGTTTCTGAGGGATATGGACGCTGATCTCGAGCATCTGCTCTTCATATATGCCCTGCAGAATGCGGTGAAGCACAACAGCGCCCCGAAGAGCGGGGCGGTCATCGGCACGGTGCTCGGGAAGCACCCGGAGTTCCGGAGCCGGGCCCGCGAGATCGGTCCCCTGGCGGGGAAGGTCGCCGCGAAGGTGGCGGCCCTGAGCGACCTCGAGCGGGAGAGGATCCTCAAGGAGATCGCCCCCGAGCTCCTCGCTGAACTCACCGAGACCCATGAGCACACGCGGGAGCTTCCCGCCCTTCCGGGTGCGGAGGCCGGCGTCGTGATGCGGTTTGCGCCAAACCCGAGCGGGCCGCTCCATCTCGGGCACGCCCGGGCATCCATCCTGAACGACTACTACGTCAGGCGGTATGGGGGCCGGTATGTCCTCCGCATCGAGGATACGGACCCACGGAGGGTTGACCCTGAGGCTTACGGGATGGTGCTTCATGATATCGAGTGGCTGGGACTCGGTATAACCGATATCGTCTACCAGAGTGACCGGCTTGATATCTACTACGACTGGTGCAAGAAACTCATCGAGATCGGTGGCGCTTACGTCTGTCTCTGTGACGCTGAGCGTTTCAGGGA
>JAAZID010000140.1 GCA_012510295.1 Methanomicrobiales archaeon
CTTCATATACGCCCTGCAGAATGCGGTGAAGCACAACAGCGCCCCGAAGAGCGGGGCGGTCATCTGCACGGTGCTCGGGAAGCATCCGGAGTTCCGGAGCCGGGCCCGCGAGATCGGCCCCCTGGCGGGGAAGGTCGCCGCAAGGGTGGCGGCCCTGGACGGCCCTGAACGGGAGAGGATCCTTGAGGAGATCGCGCCTGAGCTCCTCGCTGAACTCACCGAGACCCATGAACATGAGCGGGAGCTTCCCGCCCTTCCGGGTGCGGAAGCCGGCGTCGTGATGCGGTTTGCGCCAAACCCGAGCGGGCCGCTCCACCTCGGGCACGCCCGGGCATCCATCCTGAACGACTACTACGTCAGGCGGTATGGGGGCCGGTATGTCCTCCGCATCGAGGATACAGACCCACGGAGGGTTGACCCTGAGGCTTACGGGATGGTGCTTGATGATATCGAGTGGCTGGGACTCGGTATAACCGATATCGTCTACCAGAGTGACCGGCTCGATATCTACTACGACTGGTGCAAGAAACTTATCGAGATCGGTGGCGCTTACGTCTGCCTCTGTGACGCCGAGCGTTTCAGGGACCTGAAACTCCAGAAAAAGGCATGTCCCTGCCGGGACCGGACCGTCGAGGAGAACCTGGAGCTCTGGCAGCAGATGCTCGACGGCGAGTTCTACGAGGGAGATGCGACCGTCAGGGTGAAGACGGACCTCACCCACCCCGACCCGGCTATGCGGGACTACTCGGCGATGCGGATCGTGAACACCCCCATCCATCCGAGAGTGGATGCAACGGTCTTTCCGCTGATGAACTTCTCGGTCGCGGTAGACGATCACCTGCTCGGGATCACCCACGTGATCCGTGGGAAGGATCATATCGCAAACACAGGGAGACAGCGGTACCTCTTTGATTATTTCAGGTGGAAGCCGCCGATCTACTACCACTACGGCAGGATGGGGATATCAGGGGTCGTCCTCTCGACATCGAGCATGCGGGAGGGGATCAGGAGCGGTGCCTACACGGGCTGGGATGACGTTCACCTCGGCACGCTCCGCGCGATAGCGCGCCGGGGGATCGATCCCGGAGCGGTCAGGAACGCCATGGTCGATATCGGTATGGGAGAGACGGATATAACGTTCTCGTGGGAGAACCTCTACGCCCGAAACAAGGAGATCATCGACCCGAAGGCGAACCGCTACTTCTTTGTGCCGGATCCGGTCGAGGTCGCCGTGGAGGGGGCGCCGGCCCACGAGGCCCATGCGCTCCTCCATCCGGGCGACCCCGCCCGGGGGGTCAGGACGCTCGTCGCGGAGGGCGCAATCCTCCTCCCACGGGCTGATATCGCCGGGCGGAGCATGGTCAGGCTCAAGGATCTCTATAACGTCCGGATAGCGTGGGATGAGGATACCCCGCACCTCACGTATGCCGGGGAGGCGCTCGAGGATGCCCGGCGCGAGAAGGCGCCGATAATCCAGTGGTTGCCGGCAGGTGCCGGGATCCCCTGCACCCTCCACACACAGGACGGGGATGTCGAGGGGTTCTGCGAGCCCCTGGTCACGGGAGAGGTTGGGAATGTCGTCCAGTTCGAGCGGGTCGGGTTTGCCCGGATCGATTCGGTCGAGGATGGCCGGGTGAGCGCGTATTTTGCGCACCGGTGAGACAATTCATCCCTTTTTTGGCAGAAATGTTGGCCTGGAACGCATGATACCACGCCGGCACGAAAAGGAATGTCCGGATAACTGCACAGGGCATCTGTCAGGACGGTGAGAACTCCTGCGGCCCTCGAAAGTAAAGCATTAATAACAAAATGCCCAAGATTGTATACAGGCTGCTATGAAACGAAACACGTTCTTTCTTCTGACCGGCATCGTTGTGCTCGCCGAGGTCGGCACCTTCTGGTTCTCAGTGGAGCTCGAACGACCGATCCTGATCCAGATCGCATTCATCCTCGGCGTTCTCCTGCTCTACCTGGCGCGGCAGCGGGTCGACGAGAGGAGAGAAGACGAACGAACGGCGATGATCACACAGAAGGCAGCGCTCCGGACACTGGAGATCTTCTGGGTGATCTTCTTCGCGCTCAGCCTGGGGAGTGCTGTCGTTGCATTCTCAAGGCCACTCGGGCTACGTCCACCTCTCCCGGGACCGCCTGGAACGGCCCCACCTGACATGCTCGAACTCCCGTTCATCGGCGGTTTCGCTCTCATTCAGATGGCACTGCTCAGTCTGATGATCATCCTGTATGTCGGGTTCAGGGTGTACTACGCACGCAAGTATGGAGACTGGGATACGGATGAAGAACAGGATTAAGGTCTACCGGGCGATGCATGACCTGACCCAGGAAGGGCTCGCAAACGAGCTCGGGGTCACCCGGCAGACCATCCTCGCCATCGAGAAGGGGAAGTACGACCCGTC
>JAAZID010000141.1 GCA_012510295.1 Methanomicrobiales archaeon
CGTATATGCAGCCGTCCCGGTCCCCGACGAAGTCGCGGAGCCGTACCGGCTTTATCGTAAAGTCTTGAGGAATTCTTCCACCGCTTCCCATTCAGCACCCTTCCGCAGGACGCGCAGGGTGGTCAGGTCTACCACTGTGCTCGGCGTCCCCGGAAGTTCTCCACCGTCGACCAGGTAATCCCTGGGGATATAGACCTCTTCAGGTCGGGTCGGCGGAATTTCACCCGATACATTCGCGCTGGTAGCGGTGATCGGGGAGTCGAGTCGCGCGATGATCGCAAGCGCGATCTCGTGTGTCGGCCACCGGATGCCGACAAGACCGGTGCCGCCGGTGATGATCTCGGGCAGGCATGACTTTGCCGGGAGGATCACCGTCACCGGGCCGGGCAGGAACCGCTCGATGAAGGCCCGGGCGGCCTCATCCACCACCGCGACGGCGCCGAGCATATCCCTATCGGAGACCGCGATCGAGATCGGTCTTGAGAGCGGGCGGTTCTTGGCCTCGTAGACCTTCAGCACTGCATCCTCCGAGAGGGCATCCACACCGAGACCGTAGACCGTCTCGGTGGGATAGACGATGAGCCCATCCCGCGAGAGCACCCTGACTGCCGTATCGATCTGATCCATCAAAATTCACGACCACGCACGCGATTGATATCAAAGACGGCTTTGCTGCTCACGTGCATCACAGCGAAGACTCCAGCCTGAATAGGATCGGTCACGACCAGATCGGCGTGATCGGGGACGCTCCCCGCCATCTTGAGGGCGATCACCGGGATACCCGCCTGCCTGACCCGGTCTGCGGCCCGCGAGACCTCGCCGCCCATAAGCGACCCGGCGAGCACCAGGATAGATGCCCGGGGTAGGCGAGCCACCGCATCCACGGCGAGCGCGAGGTTCTGCTCGCCGACAAGAGGGATCGTGTCCACCGATATCCGCTCACCGCGGATGTTATGCCGGTCCGCCTCGTTTACGGCGCCCATCGCAACCTGCGCCACCTGCGCACCCCCGCCGATGATGATCACCCGTGAGCCGAATATCCGGGAGAACGGCGGGTAGGTGGTGACTTCGACGACTGACGAAATCCGGGCCAGGTCTGCGATAAGCTTCCCGTGGTCGCCGCACTCCTCAAACTCGAAGTAGAGGTATGCCTTCCCGGCATTCGGGCCGGTGGTGAGGATCGACTGCTGGATCATCTGTATGTTTGCCTGGTAGTCTGCCATCACCGTGGCTACGTCGCGCAGGACGCCGGCCCTGTTCTCGGTGATGATACTCAGGGCATACATCTTATTATCGGTGGTCACGCCCTTTCCTCGCTGGAGATCCGTGCACTCTTCGATCGTTTAATTAACGGGACATTCCGGGTCATATCCACGCTGGTGGATAAATTTGGGTCTTACAAAGGATATAGGTTTTCGGTGTGGCTATGACGGAACCCCCGGGGATACCCGTCGCGGGTGGGCCTACACGGTCGCCATCCCACTCATCATCGGGCTTCTGGTGGTTGTGCACCCGTGGCGTTCGCCTGGATGAGGCGCGGGCTTGCTGCACCGGTGAGTCAAAAGGCCAATCTGTTTGAGAGTAAACCCTATTTGTAGCGCCCCGGAGATCTCACATGGTCATATGAGGGGAATAGGCCCATCCCTATCTTCTCTTTTCTGGCACTCCTTTTCGATGAGACTCGCCGCCTTCATCGCGGCATAGATCCCCTTGATCTCAAGGTCTCCACCCCTCCGTAGCGCCGCCCTGATCGCTCGGACCGTCTCGGCATCCCCGATCTTCGCAAGGGCCGCCACCGCCCCATCCTGGATCTCCCGGTCAGTATCGAAGAGAGCAGCGATCAGGGCACTCTCTGCCCGCTTCCCGAGCGCAACAACCTCATCCCACCTCCCATCGGCGACCATCGCCATCGCATGCTCCTCCGATCGATCTGGCTGCCATCCCATCGCTTGAAGCGCCCGGACAGCCTCCCGCCTGACGGAGAAGTTACCGGATCTGAGGAGCGGGAGAAGTCTTGATGAGGCTGTCTCCTCCCCGAGCAGGGATTTCAGAGCGGTGATAACGTTTTTCCGGATCACTGGATCTGCATCCCTCAAGAAGAGAGATGTGCGCGACCCCCAGTAGTCGGACAGCCCCAGCAGCGACTCCATTACAGCTGACTTCACATCCGGGCGCGTATCATCGAGGGCGGTGAGCAGGGCACGGACTGCATCAACGTCCTCGAAGTTACCGAGAACCGTGATGGCAAGCATGCGATCGTCAGGGTCCGGGCTCTTTGCCAGATCGGCGAGAGGGGTGACTGCGCTCCTCGATCCCAGGGCCGAGAGGGCTTCGGCAGCCCGCCGTTTCACCCCAAACACTGGATCTTCGAGTGCAACAACCAGGGATCCAAAGGCTCTGGAGTCACCGAGCATTCCAAGAGAGAGGGATGCATATGCACGGACCTCTGCATCAGGATCACACAGTGCATTCATCAGCGGCCGGACCCCCCGGAGATCTCCGAGGTTTCCGAGCGCCTCAGCTGCCTTGATCCGGGATTGCACGTCAGTGTCCGGGTTGTTGAGCACCCTGACGAAATGCTCAAGGCCGGGAATTTCACCGTGCGCCTCTACGGCATTCCCTTTTCCGCCGGAAGGCACTGTATCCGCCTCCAGATCTTCCTGTGGATCCTGCTCGTCGGGAGGAGCAGGTCGTAACACCCTGCCCTGCAAGCCGCCGGGGATCAGCGCCGCTCTATTGCCCTCTCGCGTTTTCGCAGGATCAGCCATGAGGCGCAGGCGCTGGATCTCCCCCCACTCCTCCTTTGCAACGAGGTAAGCAAGGCGTTCCCGGGAGTTTGATGGTTTCCAGCCGATCCGCTCAAGCGCTCTTGCAGCTGCCTTCCTCACCCCGGTATCGGGATCCTCTAAGAGCTTCACGAGTGGCCCAACCGCAGCTATCACCCGGCGCCTGCCAACCCGCCGGGCCGCCTCCTGCCGTATCCGGAGATCCGGATCGCCGAGGGCCCCGGTGAGGAGGTGATCGACCTCCTGGCCGTGGTAGAGATGGACCGCCTGCACTGCCTCAAACCGGAGAGCCGGATCCGGATCCTTGAAGAACGGGAGCAGGGCGGGGAGCATCCTGGCATCCCCGATCAGGCCCATGGCCCGTACAGCGCTGAGGCGGACATCCCGGTTCTCATCTCCGGACGCCTCGATGATGACGTCGGTAGCATGCGGAGATCCGATCTTTCCGAGTGCGGCGATAGCACCCCGGCGGAGATCCGGGTTATCAGATCTCCATGCCCGGGTGAGGGGGGCGACCGCTGCGTCATTATGGATCTCCCCGAGCGCGACCGCAGCGGATGTTGCGACACGCATATCCACATCGGTGAGGGCGATAATGAGCGGCCCGACCGCCCGCCCATCCCCGGCATCGCCCAGGATTGAGGCCGCCCGCCACCTGATATCGGGGTCCGGGTTTTTGAGCAACTGGACCAGAGCATCGGTTGCCGGGCTGCCGATCGCCTTGAGCGCCTTTGCGATGCCTGCCCGCTCCATACCCTGCCGTTCAGTGAGTTCCCGGGCAAGGGGGTCGACACCGTGCCTTTTGAGTTTTATAAGACCGACCCAGTCGTCGGTCGCGCTCATGAACAGGATCTTATGGTAGAGGCTCCGGGGCTCCCACCCCAGGCGCGTGAGTGCCCCCGCCGCGACCTTCCGGGTGCTCAAATGCGGACTTGCGAGCCCGTGAATAAGAGCCTTCTTCGATGCGGGATTCCCTATCTCCGCAAGCGCGGCGGCCGCCTCGTAGGTGACGCACTCCTCCAGATCATCAAGGGCTCTACGGAGGGGGGCGACCGCATGCCGACTCTTCATCATGCCAAGGATCCGCGCGGCATGCATCCGTACATCAAAATATCTGTCGTCCAGCGCCCAGATCAGGACATCCCCGAGTGCTCTTCCGTATCGCGATACCTCTTTCCAGTTCCTTCGCGCGAACGCAAGGGCACCCCGTTCCCGGTCATCGGCTGGCCTCCAGCCGCACTTCTCCAGGGATTCGGCAACCTTCGACCTTATACCCGGGTGCCGGTCAAGCAACATCTCCCGGAGCACTTCGGTGGCACGAATGTCTCCGATAGCCCCGAGCGCCCAGATCGTCGCGATCTTTATGTCGTAATCGGGGTCTGTCAGGAAAGGGATGAGGTGCGTCACCGCATATGGATCCCGGATCTTCCCGAGTGCCCAGGCAACCTGGAGCCGCATGGTACCATCAGGGTCGTTGAGGAACGGGATGAGCACCTCCGCTGCCCGGGGATCGCCGATAGACCCGAGGGCCTCGGCGGATTTCCACCTGACGTCCGGATCGGGATCGGTCAGCGTCCGGATGAGGGGGGTGATTGCACGCGGGTCACGCAGCTCCCCGAGGCCGCCTGCCGCCATCCACCGTGTGCTCGCATCATCACTCTCAAGCGCCGTTATCAGGCCGCCGAGATCCTGTCTCGAAACGAACCGGGTAACATCATCGACGGTGGAGCGGGACGGCATCAGATCGCACCCCGGAGAAAGAACACCGGTTGCGGAGATCCAGAATATTTCCCGGCGAAGAGCACGCTTTTACACCCCGAGATAACCTTTAAGGATCTCCCTCAACTGTGCCGGCTCGATAGGCTTGGTGACAAACCCCGCGATCTCGTCCCTGTAGAGGGCGAACTCTTCTTCGGTCAGCCTCCAGGCCGAGCAGATCACTACCGGGATCTCCAGTGCTCCGGGAATCTTTCTCCGTTCAGCCAGGAACTCCAGACCACTCATCGATGGCATCACGATATCGAGGAGCACCAGTGCGGGGGGGTCTTCCGAGAGCATCCTGAGACCAACCCCAGGATCATTTATTGGAACTGGTGAGTAACCAAACGATTTTATGAGGAGCTCGAAGATTCGAAGGATTCTATCATCGTCATCGATGATCATTATTCTCTTTGCCATGCCTGACACCTTCCTCTGCGGGGGCGCTGGACAACTGCGATCCTATGGGAGACCCGGATAGGTTAACCGGTTATACGACAAGATGGTTCATATATCTTACTATTTGGATAAGTGGACTTAAGGAAGGTATTTGCTAAATCCGAGTGTGAATGAGGAAGAAAGCGCGGCATATGGGAGATATGTAAATTCTATCGTTACGCCAGTGCCTGATTTGCGTAATATTGACTTACTGCGCGAGGGTATGCAAAGCCTTGCTATATTGCTGCGGCTCTGCCAGGTATCGGGATGCCTGTACTACAAGAAGAGAACCTGGAGCATGCACTCCATCAGATCACGCTGACAAAAGATGTAACGGCATGCGATAGCCGGGGATCGAACCCGGGCTAGAGGCTTGGGAAGCCCCTGTCCTACCGCTAGACTACTATCGCTCCGGTACCACTAGATGTCGACCCGGGAGGTGATAAATATTCGGGCTCACTCCCCATCCGGGGAGTAACGCCGCAGGGTCACCGTTATGGCCGCCCCCTCTTCCGGCCGGCCGGGGATGCGGTCTCCCGCCCAGACGCTTCCTCTATAACGCTCAACGAGCATCCTGACGATGTAGAGGCCAAGCCCCTTCCCGCTCTTCCTCGTCACCCCACGCTCTTTGCGCTCGAATATCCTTGGCTTGAGATCGTCGGATATCCCGGGCCCGGTATCGGCAACCGTAACCGATACCATACCTCCTACCTCCTCCCGGGTGCTGACGATGACCTCAACATCAGATCCCCCGAACTTGACGGAGTTACCGATCAGGTTTGTGAAGATCTCATCGATGAGGTCATCGGCGAGCACCGTCACATCCGGTCCATTGAGGGTGATGCTGGTGTTGACGTAGTAGTTGCGCATCCGCCGGAGAACAGGCTCAAGCTGCACCGGCCGGAGTTCGGCACCTCTCTCCTGTAACCTCCGGATCGTGGTGACATTCCGTATGATATCATTGCTCTGGTAGATGGCCGTGAGCGGCTCCTGGAGGAACTCGCGGGGCACCTCACCCTCTGACTCAAGGCTCATCTGCAGGTAGCCCATTGCCACGGTGTTTGCGTTGTTGATGTCATGCGTGAGGATATCCAGATAGAGGTTGGCAGACTCGGTCGCAGCATTCGCCGCCTCAAGATAGCGGTTGGCGGAGGCGAGCGCCATCTCCAGATCCTCATGGAGCATCCCCTTCACGACCACATCACCAAGCTTCTCGCCGATCGCCACGAGGGTCTGGCGCTCACTCTCCGATATCGTCTCCCGGGTCTTGCTCGCGACCGCGATACAGCCCACCGGTTCATCATCGCCGGGTATGGGCACCACCGCAAACGACCGAATGCGAGGACTCTTATGTCCCGGGTACTTCTCATTGAACCGGTCGACGAACCGGGCCTCGCCATCGACAAGAACGTATCGGCCGGGATATTCATCCCGGCGCAGACAGAGTGGGGGGATCTCCTCACCTACGAAAGCCTGCAGGTGCACGGTGTCAGACCCCGGTTGCACCAGGCAGGCTGCACCTATGTCATAGTCCAACAGTGCCACGACCTTCTCCAGTGATACCGGGAGGATCTCGCCCAGACGGCGGGATGCGGTAGCCGCGGCAAGTACCCTGTTGATGACCGTGAGGCGCCAGCGTTCCTCCTGCATCGCCTTCTCCGCCCGGCGGCGTTCGGTGATATCCCGGAACGAGACAACCATGCGTTCCGGGGCAGCTCCATCTTTTTCGAGGGGGACGATCACAACCTCCACAGGCCTTTTAGTACCATCAAACCTGCGGAACATGCACTCAATAGGCGCAAACGCCTCCCTGCACTGGATCCGATCCCGATAACTCAGGACTGCTTCAAGATCACTCTCAGCGATCAGATCATACGGGTTTCGACCGACCAGATCCTCCCGCCCGCGCCCGCCGAAGAACCGGATCGCGGCTGCATTCGCCTCAACGATCTCACGGCCGGGGTCAGTCAGGAGGACACCGACATCGGTTGTGTCGAGGATGACCTGGAGTGTCTCCCTCGAACGGCGGAGCTCCTCCTCCATCCTCTTCTGCTCCCTCATCCCGGTGGCTACCACACAGACCATCTCCTCTTCAGGGAGGGGACTTGCCGAGATGAGGACCGGATGAGACGCCCCGTCCCGGCCGATGAGGTTACAGTCCAGGCATCCGATCCTGCCCTCTTCCTCAAGGGTTCTGGCGAGTTTGGTGTAACCGGGCCAGATCTCAGGTATCCCCAGGGACAGGACTTCATCCCGCGAGTACCCGAGCGCTTCAGAACACCAGGGGTTCATCTCCACGATCTCTCCGGTCCTGGACGAAAAGAGGAAGACGCCCGCGCCCGACGTCTCAAATATTCCCCGGTATCGGCTCTCTCGTGCTTTCAGGCGACTCGAGAGGCTTGATATAACGATAGCAACGAGGAGGTATACCATGACGCGGATCAGGGCGTTTATGAGTTCTACCCCAAAACCCCGGGAGAAGAATACCACCTCTGCAAGGTAGATGGTGACGAGCGCGCCGACAAACGCAACGCCTCTTTCCTGGTGCTGATAGGCCGCGAGGATAATCGGGATGTAAAAAAGGTGCGGGACGATGATGAAGATCCCGGTGGAGAAGCAGCATATAGAGGTGCCTACGGCTATGAGAGCGGAAATGATGATGCTAAAATCAATGAAACGCTCTTTTATGAGCGCACCATGGAAACAATACCCCGGAGAACCCTCTCTCACACAAAATATGTCACCCGGGGCCACGATAAACCCTTTCAATATACATTCCATCGAGGTACAACGAAACAAGATTTTAGAGCTAATTATGCTCTGTTTTTGGAGAATGCATGAGGACGCGACGGGATAGACTACGCCCGAATCCGGGTGCCGGGGGAGCAGCCCAGGACCGGGAGAAATACCAGAGCATTGGGGCAGGATAGACAAACCGGCGGAGCAACAGCAGGACAGAGAATGAGACGGGTATCACCAGACCGAAAGGGACAGGAGCCAATCACGCATCCACCCGAAGCGGCGCATCTCCGATACCCTTAAGATCTCTCCCGGAGAATAAGATACAGCACTTACTGTGCTGGCTATGGTAAGTCCGACGTGCTCCCACGCACTGCCCGAAAGGGCTTGGGATTACAGAGATTAGTCAGTTTACGGACTCTTTTCTGGACTTAACATAGTATATAATCGGAGGTGTATTGAATGGCAAGAATGTATGCCCGGCGTCGCGGAACCAGTGGTTCCGTCAAACCCTACCGGAAGGAAGCACCCGGGTGGTCCAACACGGATACGGCGGAGATCGAGAAGATCATCGTTGAGCTCCGCAAAGACGGTATGTCGAGCAGCCAGATTGGCCTTGTGCTCCGGGACAAGTACGGTGTCCCGGACGTCAAGCTCGCCACCGGCAAGCGCGTGAACGAGATCCTCCGCGAAAACGACCTCGAGTCCGAGATCCCCGAAGATCTGCGCAACCTGATGCAGAAGGCGCTCGGGCTGAGGAAACATCTCGCAGAGAACAGAAAGGATGTGCACAACGCCCGCCAGCTCCAGATCACCGAGTCCAAGGTGCGCCGGCTGGGCAAGTACTACGTCAGGTCCGGGCGGATGCCGAAGGGCTGGACATACAAACCGGAGACCGCGGAGATACTGCTCTCCCGCTGACGACCCATGTCGCTTGACGCCGCTGCTGCCAGCCTCGCCGACCATCTCCTCGAGCAGGAGTTTGTGGAGGTGTTTGCGCACCACGATGCCGACGGTATAGCCGCCGCATCCATCCTCTGCCACGCCATGTTCCGCAAGGGCGGGCGGTTCCGGCTGAGGATTCGCTCAAGCATCACCACGGCCGACGTTCCTCGCGATAGCAGCGTGCTTCTCTGCGACTTCGGGTCAGCGCTATCAGACCTCCCCGGCGACGTGATGGTGGTGGATCATCACGTGCCTTATTTCGAGGGTGACTACCACGTCAACCCGCGCCTCGCGGGTATCGACGGCGACCGGAACCTCTCGGCCGCCGGCGCGGCATACCTCGTCGCACAGCGTATGGGGGATAACCGCGACCTCGCGGGGCTTGTGCTCCTCGGTATCATAGGAGACCGGCAGGACCTTGAGGGGCCGAACCGGGAGATATCAAACGACGGCATAGCAAACGGATTCATCACCCCCCGTCGCGGCCTCCGCCTCCCCGGGAGAGGGCTCGTCGAGCAGTTCGCGCTCGCGGTCAACCCCTACCTCCCCGGATTCTCGGGCGCTCCCGAGACCGCACGGAGACTGATCGCGGAGGTCACCGATGATGATGACGTGGACTACGAGTCGCTCATATCCCGGGTCGTCCTTGCGACCGCCCCGGAGGCGTCGCTCTCCGCGGTATACGGGATCTGGGGGACCACATACAGTCTCGGCCGGGAGGTCATCGACGAGGCCTTAAGCCTCGCCGCCGTCGTC
Source organism: Methanomicrobiales archaeon (assembly GCA_012510295.1). Taxonomy (GTDB): domain Archaea; phylum Halobacteriota; class Methanomicrobia; order Methanomicrobiales; family Methanoculleaceae; genus Methanoculleus. The sequence goes on from JAAZID010000141.1 coordinate 9,423, forward strand.
GACGCCTGCGGCAAGGCCGGGTCCGGGGACCTCGGCGCATCGCTCTGCCTCCGCTCATCCCACGCACTGCAGGAGGCCTGGGAGATCGCCGCCCGCTACCGGCAGGCGATCATCGCCGGCATCCACGGGGCACGCCGTCTCGACGAGGGAGTCGCCCTCTTCGAGGTGGATGATGGATCGGTGGCGAGCGATGTCGCGGATGCCCTTGCAAATGATCTCGATCAGGACGGGCCTGTCTTCGTCGTCGGACAGAGGGGCGACCACTGCTCCATATCGGCACGCTGCCCGCCGGGGGTCGATATCGACCTCGAGGCGCTGATGCGGACAGTCGCGGAGGCCTGCGGAGGCCAGGGCGGTGGACATCACCGGAGGGCCGGCGCCCGGATCGATGCCGGGAACCTGGACCAGTTCAGGAAGGAACTCCTGGAGGTGATCCCCGCATGATCAGGATCGAGGGCATCATCGAGACACCGCACCGCCACCCCGACTGCGTGGCAGCGGCGCTCGAACCCGACAACCTCACCCTGATCAGGACTCACCCCGTCAAGGGAGGGGTCCGGGCTGAGATCGACGGGACAAAACTCCGTTCGATCACCGCATCGGTGGATGACTACCTCATGAACCTGGCGATAGCGGAGGATATCTGCACATCGGCATCCGGGGCAAAAAGGTCTAAAATAGCGCAGAATACGGGTCAATCGGTTATATAACAAAGAGAAGTGATTCCATGGCAAAGAAGAAACAGGTTGGAAGAAGGGTGGAAGGCTGGAAGGCCAAGCGGTGGTACCGGGTATATGTGCCTGAAGCCTTCGGCAAAGTTGAGATCGGGGATACCATCTCGGCCGACCCCGAGAATATGGTCGGCCGGGTTATGACCGCGACACTCGGCGAAGTGTTGCAGGACTACTCAAAGTCTCATATCAAGATGAAGTTCAAGATCAACAACGTGGCCGGGGATGCCGCCTACACCGAGTTCATCGGTCATGAGGTGACCCGGGACTACCTGCGGTCGATGGTCAAGCGGCGGGCATCCCGTATCGACACCATCCACCCGGTCATCAGC
>JAAZID010000142.1 GCA_012510295.1 Methanomicrobiales archaeon
AGGTGTCGGCAGGTTCATATGGATCCAGAGGGGATCCGCCCCCATGGTGGAGAGGGATCCGGTCTGCGGGATGCCGGTGGACCCGGCAACAGCGGCCTACTCGGTGGAGGTCCGCGGGGGGACCTACTATTTCTCAACTGAACTCTGCAGAGATACGTTCGTCGATGGAGAGAAGATCGCCTACTTCTCTATGGAGATCGGTCTTGAGAGCGACATACCGACCTATAGCGGCGGCCTCGGAGTGCTCGCCGGGGACGTCATCCGATCGAGCGCCGATCTTCTCATACCGATGGTTGCGGTGACGCTCGTCAACCGGAAAGGCTACGTGCGGCAGCGCCTGACGCCGGAGGGTGATCAGATCGATCTCCCCGACGAGTGGGATCCCGGGGCGCACATGCGAGAACTCCCCGAGCGGGTGACAGTGCGGGTAGGAGATGCAAACGTTACGATCCGGGCCTGGCTCTACGACTACTGGAGCCCGGTCGGCGGCCTCGTGCCGGTGCTCTTCCTCGATACGGACCTGCCGGAGAACAAAAGCGCGGATCGGGAGATAACCGACCACCTCTATGGCGGAGACCAGGAGTACCGCCTCAAACAGGCGATGGTGCTCGGGATCGGCGGGACCCGGATGCTCGCCGCTCTCGGAATCCGGGTTGGCAAGTACCACATCAACGAGAGCCACTCAAGCCTCCTCACCCTTGAGCTCCTCAGGCAACCGGGGATGGATGAGGAGAATGTGCAGACGCGCTGTATCTTCACCACCCACACCCCGGTAGCTGTGGCGTTTGAGAAATTTCCGCGAGATATGGCGATCCGCCTGCTGGCAGGCGAGATCCCGTCGAAGCTGCTCGATAAGTACATTGCGAAAGATGGGCTCGCGCTCGCGACCCTTGCGTTTCGCCTGAGCAGGTACATTAACGGCGTGACGACGGCCCACATGAACTTCTCGCGAAGGCTCTTCCCGGGATTTCATATCAGGGCGGTGACGAACGGCGTCCACCCGCATACATGGACATCGGGGCCGTTCCGGGATCTCTACGATAGCTACATAACGGGATGGGCGCAGGAACCGGAGCTGCTCGCGCGGGCCGACACGATTCCGCGTGAAGAGATCAGGCATGCCCACCAGCAGGCGAAATTGGCTCTGGTGGACTATGTAAAGGAGAAGAACGGTGTGGATCTGGACCCCCGGGCTCTCACGATCGGGTTCGCCCGGCGAGCAGCGCCCTACAAGCGGACAACCCTGCTCTTCTCGGATCTTGATAAATTGCGGGAGATCAGCAGGCAGGGGGCTATCCAGCTTGTCTTCTCCGGGAAAGCCCATCCGGCAAACGCAGAAGGAAAGCGGGAGATCCGTGAGGTTCACGATGCCATGCGCGACCTTGAGGGGGAGGTGACGGGCGTCTACCTCGAGAACTACACGATGGATATTGCGGCCCTGATGACCGCGGGGGTGGATGTCTGGCTGAACACACCCCTGCCACCCTATGAGGCGAGCGGCACGAGCGGCATGAAAGCAGCTTTAAATGGCGCGGTCAACTTCAGTGTCCTCGACGGGTGGTGGATAGAAGGCTGGATCGAAGGGACGACCGGGTGGGCGATCGGTTTCGGACCGGATGTGCCGGTGAGTGCTGATGAGCGCCGGGACCGGGCGCTCCAGGATCTCTACAGCAAACTCGAGTACCTGATCGTCCC
>JAAZID010000143.1 GCA_012510295.1 Methanomicrobiales archaeon
ACCCGCTCCGCTCCTGATGCCTCACCAGGATGTAGCGGCTGGGCCTGGTGGGCTACCCTGGATTCTCTCTCCATACCTCAAGCAACTGGAATATTAACTCCTATCTTGTTTCGGAGTGCATCTGGTACACGATTTCATGCCTAAGCTGGCGGCACTACAAGCATGATAGCAGAGTGCAACTCTAGGGAGAAATATGTATTTCAGTGTATTAGAACTCTTTGAAATTGTCTTTGCTTCCAGTGGCAACTTTAAACAGAATGTGGCTTCATAGAAGTCGGGATATATCTTATATCCTCGAACGAGGTGTGTTGTGGCTCAATCGGGTTTGCCATGGGTTCCCGGAAACCCAAGGAAGCGCACTATGGCGAGGGATTAACCAGAATGCCGGAGTTGCGGGAGATCAGCCTGAAAAAAGCACGATGCCCCAGATGTGAGGCTCCGGAGTCCCCGACGATCCCCTACTCTCGCTTTTCTTCCGCCCGGCGTCCCGGCGACGTCCGCCACCAGTAGTAGACCTCGTAGGCCATCAGCGCGATCAGCACCGCACAGGCCCCGAGGAAGAAACTCATAACGAGGTCATGGACCGGCGGGGCGCCGGCGGCAGCATCCAGGGGGACTCCAAACGTGGAGACCTCCCCCCCCGCGCCGCCGGCGAGCCTCGGTTCGGGCGGCACGCTATCCTGTGTGGCCGGGAAGAGCACTGGGAGGATACCCCAGAGCCCGAGGCTCGCGAGGGCGACGATGCCGAAGTACATCGCGTACTTCTTCAGCACCGACTCAAGATCGCTTGCCGGCGGCGCTATGATGAGAACCTGGTTTGCAAGGCCGTAGACCTTCACCTCACGCCCCTTCTCGCTCCAGCGGGTCTCCATGATCTCAAGAACCCCCGCATCGAGGAGGTTATCTATGTGGTATGAGGCGGTGGTGATCGGAATCCCCATCGCCCTCGAGACCTCCGATGACGTCAGCGGTCCGCCGCCGAAGGCCTGGATGACCGCGTTCGCCGTCTGGCTCGCCATCGCCCGGGCGATCTTCTGTGCTCGCTCATCGCCCGGCTGGACAACTACAACGTTCTCAGCCATGGAGTGCTTCAAGGATCCGGCTATACCCATGCTCGAGCGCCTCTTCGAGCCGGGAGACGTCCGGTCCCGCGCCCTGGGCGAGGTTCGGCTTCCCGCCCCCCTTCCCGCCGAGGATGCCGCAGACCGCCCTCACGATATCAGCGGCGTTCACCGCCGGGATACCCGACGTCGCCACAACCTTCGCGCTCCCGTCCCCCGACGCGAAGAGCGCGACACCGCCCTCGTCGGCGATGGTGGTGGCGAGCGCGACGAGCTCCTTCGGGTTTGCGTCCACTCGCCTGACGACGACCCTGACACCATCGACCACCTCGCCACCGAGGTGCTCCATCTGGAGGTCCACCATCTTCTTCTGGAGGCGCTCGATCTCCTTCTTCTGTTCCTTCCATTCCGTGAAGAACCGGGATACCGTCGCCGGCAGGTTCTCGGGCTGGACGCTCACCACGCCGGCAGCCTCCTGGAGG
>JAAZID010000144.1 GCA_012510295.1 Methanomicrobiales archaeon
GTGCTATATATGTGTCCCCGTGCCGGTAGATTTTCATGAAGACCTCTCAGATAACAACTTGGTCCGCAACCAGATAAAATTATCAGTGACGTTTTGCAAAAAACATCTGGAACCGGCCGGTGATCGCCCGGATCGGAGGGCCGGTTCGTGAAGTGGCATAGAGACCCCGATGAGGTATAATAAGAGGTTGTATGGAAAACAGGCGACCGCTTACATGATCGCGGCGATCGCAAAGACCGCGAGCGCGGCAAACATCCCGGCCCGGAGGATCGATGTTGCCCCGGAGTCGCGGATGCAGTCAGGGGCCTTGCACCGTAGCCCCCGCGAAGCGCCAAAGAGGATGATTATATCCACAAACCCGATGGCGATGAGGTAGAAGAGACCCCACCAATCGCCGACGGGGAGTACGCTCGCCACCACAGCGCCGCAGGCACAGGTGAACGCCACCACCCCGGTCCCCTGGATGCCGATGATCATCGGGAGGGTGCGTGCGCCTCCGGCCGCATCCCCATCCACATCCTCTGCGTCCTTTAAGACCTCCCGGGCAGTGGTGGCAAGGAACGTTATCGCTGCAAGCGATATGTTCCGGATAAGCCCCTCGATGCCGGCAAACGCACCGCCGAAGAGGAATATGCTCGCTGTCAGGTAGGCGACGGCGAGGTTGCCGAAGACCGGGATCCGCTTCAGCCAGGTGGCGTAGGCGACCAGGATAACCGAGTTGATGAGAGCGATCGAGAGACAGAGCGGCGCTGTCTGGGTGGCGAGCACGATCCCGCCGGCGAAGAGCACCACCGCATAGACCTTCGCCCCCCGGAGACTGATCGCGCCGGAGGGTATGGGCCGGTCAGGCCGGTTGATCCGGTCGATATCGATGTCGTAGACGTCGTTTATGACGTTCCCGGCGGCGGTGATGAGCACGACGACCCCGGCGAGCAGGAGCGATGGCGGCGTGAGCGTCCCTGTGGCGATGAGGTACCCGAGGAGTGCGGTGAGGCCGGCGACGGCGGCGTTGTGCGGGCGGGTGATCCGTACAAGAGCAGAGGCACTCATTCCCGAAGAGTTTGATGCGCGAAAGATAAATAAGGTGGCGTCGGGTGATCGGATACAGAGACTGGAGAGGCTCTGGCGCGGTGGGGTTTGTGAGAGATATGCTATGAAAATGCCGGGATGGCCGAACCCGGCGGGATCCTGTGCGCAGGGTGGGTACTATCGCGAGGGCTGCATCTACCCGGGAATAGCGTAGTTTTACAAAAATGCGACGGGCCTGGGGGGATTCGAACCCCCGATATTCAGCTTAGGAGGCTGACGCCATATCCGGGCTAGGCCACAAGCCCACAATCGGAACAATAGTATTACTCATACGAAGGTATAAGGATATCGAGCATCCATTTTTTCAAGAATCATGGATACCGTTGAGATCACCGAAGGAAAAACCCGGTTCTCTGTGCCCAGGCAGGATCCTCACCTCCAGTTCCCGCCGGGGGGCGGTCCGGTCTTTTACAACCCGCGTATGGAGCTGAACCGGGACTCCACCGTCCTCCTGCTCTCCACCCTGCGGCCGGAGGGGTATCTCGATGCCATGGGAGCGTCCGGCGTCCGGGGGCTCCGGGTGGCATGCGAGGTAGGCATACCGGTGACGATCAACGACTGGAACCCAAAGGCCATCGACCTGATCAGGGAGAACACCGAGATGCTGGGCCTCAGCACCGAGGTCACCAGGGGGGATGCAAACGCGCTGATGAGCAGTAGAAAGTTCGATGCTGTCGACATCGACCCTTTCGGGACACCGGCACCCTTCGTCGATTCTGCGGCCCGATGCGCCAGGAACTACCTCTTTGTCACCGCCACCGATACCGCACCGCTCTGTGGTGCGCACCTGAAGGCCGGTATGCGCCGCTACTTCTCCCACCCGCGCAACACCGAGTACCACGCCGAGGTCGGTCTCCGGACGCTGCTCGGGTTTGTTGTGCGCGAGGTGATCAAGTACGACCGGGGGGTTGAACCGCTCTTCTGCTACGCGCACGAGCACTTCCACCGCCTGCACCTGGCGCTCAGGGACGGGGCGGCGGCGGCCGACCGGACGCTTGCGCGGATAGGCTACATCATGCAGTGCCCGCGCTGCCTCTACCGCTCGGAACAGACCGGGATGCTCCCAAAACCAGAAAGATGTGAGATCTGCGGCGCAGACCTCGTGCCGGTCGGCCCCCTCTGGACGGGGAGCATCAATGATGACCGGACGCTCTCCGCCATGCAGGAGGCGCTGCCCGGTGCGGCAGTCAGGACCGGCCCGAGGATCGCGCGACTGCTCGATACATGCCGGCAGGAACTTGAGACCTCAAGCCACTACGACTACCACGTCATAGCAAAGGCCGAGCGGGTCTCGCCCGGCAGTATCGGATCGGTCATAGGGGAGTTAGAGGGGCTCGGGTACCGGGCGAGCCGTGCACAC
>JAAZID010000145.1 GCA_012510295.1 Methanomicrobiales archaeon
ATCATATACTCATCCCGGTGGGCAGGTGACCCGGACCGGTCCGGCACCTGCTCGCGAAAGAGCGTGTTGTCACCGACGAGGAGGACCGCCACTGCGACGGCACCCATTGCCGGCACGAGCAGGGAGAAGTCGCCGGTCATCTCCGTGACCATGATCATCATGGCGATAGGTGCATGGGATATAGCGCCGAAGAAAGCGATCATCCCGACGATGACGAAGACCGGCACCGATTCGAGAGGCACGATACCGGGGAGAGCGATGTGTAGCAGGGCTCCAAGACCGCCACCTGCCGATCCGCCTATGACCAGTCCGGGTGCGAAGACGCCCCCGCTTCCGCCGGAACCGATGGTGAGCGATGTCGTCAGGATCTTTGCAAACGGGAGGACGAGGAGCACCCCGACCGGGAGCATGTTGTAGAGCGCAAGCTGGGTGAAGCCGTATCCGGTTCCAAGGCTGGCAAACCCGACGATCGCCATATCAGGTGAGAGGGTTGCAAGAGCGAGAACGAAGGTGCCGGTGAGGAATGCCCCGCTGAGCGGCCTGAAGTGGTTAGGGAGGTTGAGATGGCTGAATACTCCTCGGAATACCTTCCCCGCCCCGTAAAAGGTGTGTATGTATATCAGACCGACCACTGCTGAGGTAACACCGAGGAGGAGGAAGAGGGGGATCTGCGATATACTCCAGAAGGTTGTGCAAGGCCCAAAAACAGGCTCAAAACCCTCGACCAGGCCAAATATTGAGTAGCCTATGACGGATGCCAGGAACGCAGGAACGATCGCTTCGGTCTCGAAATCCTGTCTATAGAGGATCTCCGCAGCGAGGATCGCCCCTCCGAGGGGCGCCATAAATATCGTGCCGATCCCGGCACCGACACCGGTGGAGATGGCGAGTCTCCGCTCACGGACGGAGAGACCCAGGAGATCGGCAGCGATCGAACCGAGGCCGGCCGACATCTGTGCGGTCGGTCCTTCACGCCCGGCACTTCCTCCAGTCGAGATGGTCAGGATGGCACTGACCGCCTTGATGAACGGGATGCGCCAGCGCACACGCTCTCCCTTATGAAACGCTTTTATCGCAGCATCGGTCCCGTGCCCCTCTGTCTCCGGGGCGAGGGTGTAGACCAGGAGGCCGGAGAGGAGCCCCCCAAAGCAGATGATGGGGAGGATCATCCAGAGGTTATCCGGAGAAGCCCATTGACCGATATCCTGGACCGCCTGCCCCTCCTTTGGAAGGTTGAACCCGACGATGCCCTCCATGAAGAATGCACTCCCGAGTTTCAAACCCTCGAAAAAGAAGAGAGCACCGAGGCCGGCGATGATCCCGACGACGATGGCTATGAGTACGATCCTCCTGAAGGGGGTGACGGTCTCCTCAATCTGCATGAATGTAAAAATGTCAGTTTAGCAAGTTATTTAACTCATTTTACTTGATGTCGTCGTTCAAGTAAAGTGTTTCTGCATCTCCGTCACCCCGGACTCGTGGGAACCGGGAGGTTGCCATCCGCCAGGGAGGGTACAGGGCGCCCTCACCGGGTTTTAGAGCGGCGAGCTACCATGTGCTCACCGGTGCATGACTCCCTGCTTCAGCTCCTGGCCGGCGCAGTCAACCCTGCAAATTCTCCCCCATAAAGTTAAATCAATACGCATACAACGCAAGTGACATGAAGGTGTGCATAATGTGCGGAGGGGAAGGCACACGGCTCCGCCCCCTCACGTTCAGGCGCCCCAAGCCCTGTATTCCTATCGTCAACAAACCCTCGATCCAGCACCTGGTCTCACACCTCTCCAACCTCGGGTTCAACGATGTGGTGATCACACTCGGCTACATGAGCGATGCAATCGAGAGAGCCCTCGGTGACGGGTCGCTCTTCGGGGTCAACGTCACTTACGTCCACGAAGAGACGAAACTCGGGACGGCGGGGAGCGTCAAGAACGCCCAGGAGTATCTCGAAGAACAGCCCTTTCTCGTCGTCGGCGGCGACCACGTGGTTGACTTAAACCTACTCGAGTTCTATCGCGAGCACCTCAATAACGATTCGATCACTACCATCGGGCTGATCAGCATCGATGATCCCACCGAGTACGGTATCGCCGAGATCGATGCGCACTACCAGATCAAGCGGTTCAAGGAGAAACCGAGCCCGGGTGAGATCTTCTCAAACCTCGCGAGCACCGGGATGTACGTCTGTAACCCCGAGATCTTTGACCATATACCGACGGGCGAGAAGTTTGACTTTGCAAGGAACCTCTTCCCCGAGCTGATGGAGAAAGGATATATCCTGAAGGCCTGGCTTGCCCGAGGCAACTGGTCGGACGTCGGGAGCCCGCGGTCGCTCCGGGAGGCGGAACGCTGGAAGCTCCAGGAGATCGGGTTCACGAATATCTCCGGCGACCTCTACATCAAGGGTGCCCGGGTCATGGGCCCCGCCCAGATAGGGAACAACGTCTCGATCGCCGCCCACTCTCGTGTGATCGGCCCGGTCTCGATAGGTGCCGGGACGATCATCGAGGAGAACGTCGTCATCGGGCCGTATACGAGCATCGGGGAGGGCTGTATCATCAAGAGCAACGCAAAGGTCTTCTCGTCATCGATCTACAACCGGGTGGTGATCGGGAAGGATAGCACCGTCAGCGGGAGCATCATCGACAACGACACGCTCGTCGGCACCGGGTGCAACATCGAGCATGACACGGTCATCGGGCCGCAGGCTGTGCTGAAAGCCGGTGTGGTCGTCCACTCCGGGATCCGGGTCTGGCCGGAGGTTATCATCCCGGAGGGGTCGGTCGTGAAGGAGCACGTCTTGAATGAGAGCTACGACACCCGGATCGAGGGTTCGTAAGCGAGCCACTCACAGGACTGTTTCTGCTGTCCGGGTGGCCAGGGGGCGAATAACTTCTCCTCTATGAATAATCGCCGGAGAGGGCGGGAGGCGGATTATAAGTTTTTGTGCAGGTGCGGCCGCCCCTCTATGGTACAGGCGCTTCCTGAGCGCCTACCCGTGCCGCACAAGACGATGAGTCAGTGCGACGAGAGGATGGCGGGCGTAGTCGAGTACCTTGATGTCGTCGAGCGTGTGGAGGTTCAGCGACCGTGCCGTCCGCTCCATACCGAGCTCGATGTTCTCCCTGACCTCGATGATGTAGGCGTCGAGGTTCTTGATCCCGAGCCTCTTTGCCGCTATCGCCCGATGGTGTCCGTCGACCAGGATCCAGCGCCCCGGTCGCCTGACCACGATGAGGGGTTCGGCAAGCCCCTTCTTGATCTCGTACATCCGCCCCTCCAGCTCGTCCTCGTAGATCTTTGACTGGGTGGGCAGGAGGTCGTTTATCGGGACCGAACCCCTCCGCAGTGTCGGCTCGACACCGTAGAGCTTTTTGAGGGTCTCGATGAACTTGAAGACCTTATCGGGCGAGACATGCTCGATCTGGGATCTGATGACGTCGGCGTTTGATATGATCCCTATGAGTTTGTTATCCTCATCGACGACCGGGAGTTTCTGGATACCGGAGCGGAATATGACACGGGCTGCGTCGTTCACGCTCATATCGGGGTCGGCAACGATGAGGTGGCGGGACATAACCTGCTCGACGGGTGTCGCCGGGTGGGCGAAGAGGAGGTCTCGTGCCGAGATGTAGCCTACAACCTCCTTCGAGTTATCCACGACCGGGAACCCGTCATGGTGTGTCTTTTTTATTGCCTCGGTGACGTCCCGGACCGTCCCGCCGGCGTTGACGGTGACGACGTCGTAGGTCATGTAGTCCTTGACCCTCTTTCTCTCCATCATGATAGTGTCACGCTGGCTCAAGATGAATTATTCGGTTGAAATTGTGGGGGATAGGAAAAAAGGGTTATTCGATCGGGATCGTTGTCCCGACCTCGACCGGCAACTTCTTCAACCTGACCTCAAGGACGCCGTTCTTGAATGAAGCGGTGGCGCCCTCATCGACCACTTCGACAGGGAGCATCACCGTGCGGCTCATCTGGCCGTACACGCGCTCTCGCATGAAAAAACCAACCGTCTCCTCCGCGGTCTCGCCCGCCCGCCGGCTCATGATCTCCAGGTGCCGGGGATCGATGAGCCTGACCGAGACATCCTCTTTCTCGACTCCCGGGAGGTCGGCAACGATGATCACCTCGTCCTCGTGGTCACGGACATCGACGCGAAAATCCTGGACCGTCGGGACGATCCGGCCCCTTATCTCTTCTCCCCGTGTGCCGATTCCCCCGAGCATGGTCTGGAACCTGTTCTCCATCTCAGCCATGAGGTCATCAAAATCCTGCCATATTGTCCGGTATGGTCCTCGCTCAATTCTTGCCATCTTCAGTGCTCCTCCTCGTATGAGGTGCCCCAGAGCGATCTGGGCGCTGAGGCTAACCTAAAGGTAGTGTTTTAACTATATTAATATTATCGTTGAGGCACTAATCCTGTACAGAACAATACTATTTTATTTTAACGAAAGACGATTGTACTCCAGATGAATAAGTCTCAGCAGAAGGGCTCGAAGAGCGACAATAAGGCCTGGATGAAATGGGCCTATGTGGGGATAGCCCTGATTTTTGCGGTGGCTATGGTAGGTTCCTACCTTGCCCCGATGTTCAACAAGGGGCAGGCCGTCCAGCCCGGGAATACTGCGTTGATCGGCTACACCATCCGTAGTGCAGACGGGCAGCCCCTCATAACAACCGATCAGGGTCTCGCGGAGAGAGAATACAAGAAGGGAAACGTCGTCCTCCTGTCGGGGGGCATGGAGATTCCCGTCGGCGGGGTGATCTCAGGTGAGAACATTGCCGTTCTCCCGGTTGCGTATCCCGATATCCCTGGTTTCTCAGGCTTCTCCCTCCTCGGGTTTGAGATCAATTCCATATCGGCAGGGATAGTCGGGATGCGACCCGGTGAGGCGAGGACCGTCAGTTTTGCTTACGGGGAGAACACGCTTGAGATGGATGTGAACGAAGAGGATGCGGCAGGTCTTGGTCTTAACTTTACCGAGTGGGAGGTGGGCGATATGGTCCCGCTCGGCCTGACGACATCACCTGACATCCCGGTGGGCAACGACACCGCCGAGGCGCCGGCACTGCGGATCGGCAAGATCACCGCCAAGACGACCGACTCAATGGTCATCACCTATCGCTACGGTAGCGCCGATGTTACGCTCAACGGTATAACCGGGTGACGCCTGCCGCAGGCAGTGCACGCCCTCCCGGTATTCCTCTTTTTCCGGGCGAAACCTGCTCTCCCCTCTCCTCGGGTCTGCCATTCGCCGGGGCGCGCGTGCTCTCCCGGGCAGGGAGTCATCCTGCCGGGAGATCTCCCCCTTCTTCTGTTTCCGCTTCCGGGCGACATGAGCACATCTCCCGGTACGCGATCCGGTAGAGCACAAAGAGCGGTATTCTTTGATCGAGCGCCTGAACCGTGGTATCGGAGAAGAATGGCGGCCAGGCCGTCGGGTATAAATATCGCGAGGTAAAAAAGCATTCTAAGAGGTATATCCCGGGATCGGCGAGTGTGCTTCCCCCTCGATCAGACCCGGGCTCCTCGCTGTGGTATCATCATGACGATGAAGGTGATAAATTTCTTCCAGGAGGGGTGTATGGGGTGCGATGAGCAGTCCCCGATCCTTGAGGAAGTCAGGAAGGATCTCGGGGTCGAGATCGAAGAGATCGATGCCATAAAAAACCCGCAGTACATCAAAGAGTACAAACTCCGGGTGACGCCGACGACCCTCGTCATCGAAGGTGACAGGGTCCGGGAGCGAATGGAGGGGCTCATCCACCGCGAAGACCTCGAGGCTGCTATCCGGCGACACCTGCCTGAGTAACCCGGCGGTGCGCTTCTCCCCCGGCGCAGAAGTTCCTGGGGTGCCGTGCCCTGCCGCCCCGGGGGTATGTCGGCACTTCCGGCATAATTGGAGTGAGTATCTCCGCGTGAAGACTTCGGTAAGAGCGCTCCGGTGAAACACCCTGGGTAGGCGGTGCGCGTGATCTGGGGAATTGATAAGTTTACGGCACTCACTCATTCTTCATGCCAGATCCTTCTCCTTTACATATACTGGATGAGATCCTCAACCGCCCCTCAAGATCCGGGCGCCCTCCATTTCTTCAAATGCCCCTTGACGCGGTTGTCGCCGCCTTATACCTCGATCGGATCGGTTTTGTCGAGACCATCGACTCGGCGCTTCTTCTGGATCCAGATCAGTGGCAGGTGAGTCCTGGAAACCTGGCGAAAGCCATTGTTCTCTTTCCTTTCATCCAGTATTTCCATCAACGGCTTCCGTGTTATGATCTCGACAATTACTACAGCCGGGTGGATATGGATCTCCTCTTCACATCGACAGTCCGGTCTGAGTGGCTGACCCCTGACGCGCTTTACTCTATGCTCGACAGTCTTCACGCCGCCGGGCCTGAACGCCTCTTCACCACCCTCGCCCTCCGGGCCTATACTGCGTTCTCGATCCCGTTTGACCCGACCATCTACGGCGAGGTCGCCACGTTTATCCTGTGGGGTGCCTATGAAGACACCGACCCCGTCCGGGCCGTGCTCAGCTTCGCATGCGACCCATCAGGGATCCCGCTCGCCGCCACCACCTGTTATGGGAGCGAGGCAGATTGCATCCGTGACCCGACCACAATCCATGCTCTTGCTGAACAAAACCCATTCATCTACATCGCCGACCCAAAGATTGCCACGGCCCGGAACCTCCTGGGATTGCAGGAAGCGGGCCTCCGATTCGCCGCCCGGTATCCGGCTGGTCTCGACAGAAAGACCGCCACCCGGACGATCCGGGATGCCTATGAGTCAGATGCCTGGATCCCGGTCGATATGGGCCGGGAAGAGCCGGATACCTATGAGGTGCAGGAGTTTATCCGTGTGGTTGGTGATAACAAGACGGAATTCCGGTTACTCATCTTCCGGAGCAGCAACCTGAGGGAGAAGTTTGAGTCTAAAATCATCACGTCCAGAGAAGAAGTTCTATCGATTCTTGCCGGCATAACGGCAAGAGAGTTTGCTCATGAGTCCGACGCCATCCAGGTAATCGAGGAAGTACGCGAGCGCCTTCGCACCCATCGTTTCTGGGCGGTCGACCTGATCGCCGGGGCCGGGGGGGCGGGGTGGGTAATCCGGGCCGGCGATCCGGAATTGAACCACGATCTCTACCGGACAGAACTGCAAAAAGCGGAGACGATTGTGCTGATAACAAACACGCTGGCGAAAGAGTTGCCGGCAAAGGAGATTCTCCGCCTTGCAACTGAACCAAAGACAAAGAAGGATCCCTTCACGGTCCTCAAGAGTCCGATTGCAGTCGATCCGGCCTGCCTGAAAAAGCCGGGCCGGGTCGATGCCTTTATGGCACTGCTTGCATACACGCACCTGATCCAGAGATTAATCCGGACGCTGGTGCGCCGAAACCTGGACGCCATGCCAGAACCACCGTGCCTCGACATTGGCGGCCACTCGTTCGCCAGGCCCGGGCTTATGAGAATTCTTCAGACCATCTCCTATTATAATATAGTCACTCGTAACGGTAAGCGCCAGTTCCAGGAGACCTCGCCAACTGACCAGGCAAACCTGGCAATCTGGTCTACGCTGCTAGGGATTGATGCAGGTGCATAGCCCCCGGGCCAAAGCAGCGGGGAGGGGTAGATCCACGAGAAAGCAGGAGTACCCCCAAACCCGCTCACCACCTGCGCTGACCCCGATCGAGGTAGCCGTATATCCTCTTTATCCGGCGGGCAACCGTCTTCCAGCCCTCTTTTCGTATGACCGGACCGTCGCGGAGCTTTATGTGCGATATCCGGATCCGCCGCCCACCGAAGGTGTAGGCCTCCCCGACGACGAACTCATCCTCCCCCTCTGCGGTCTGGTAGAGCGGTATGGTCGTGCGCCCGGCATGGATGGACGCCCGCACCACGACCTGCTCGATCCCCCGTGTCCAGAGTGCCGTCACCTCCGCGGCACCGGCCCGGCGGACCCTCCTCGGCCCGACCTCGATGCCGGTGATCTCGACACCGACCGCCTCGTCTCCGCACTCCGCGACGATGTGGTCCCCGACAGCCACGACCTCATCCTCGAAGATCTCGACGCAACAGACCTCCGACTCCGTCTCCCGGCTCACGATAGCTCTGACGGTGAGGATTCGGGGTTCAGGTGGCCTTGGCACCCGGTGGACCCGGCCGCACTCGCAGCACCGGACGACCAGCTCGGCAGCCTCCCGGAGAACCTCGTGTTCGCACTCCTCATCGCACGCGGGACAGACGATAGTAATCATTCAATAGCAATGGAATCCCTCTCCTAATTAAGCATGAAGGCGAGGGATACCGTACGGGCGCGGGGGCACCCGCTGGTCCAGGGCACTCATACGACGACGTTTGAGGTGACAAAAGATGAGACACTGACACTCGCGGGTGATTGCATCATCGGCATCGCCGCCGATAAGGGTGCGGCCGACCTCGCCCCCGACCTGAAGGCGCTGCTCTCCGACGACCGAGCGGTGCTCACGACCCGACTCATCGCCGATGATCAGGTTGTCGTGGTCCGGTCGCGGGGATCCTCAGGCCTCACCCTGGATCACCCCGGAGACCTCGTCTGGCGGCGGAGCGACTTCGTCTCCGACCGGACCGTTGCCGTCCGCTCCGACCATACCGCGGCCGCGCTCCCCCGGGAGTTCATCGATGCGCTCCGGCGCAGTGCGAACCTGGTGGTCGAGCTCGAGGTCGAGATACCGGAGGGAGCCTGATCTCCCTCACGGATCACAGCCAAGTTTCGTGAGTTTCATCTCGGCATCGGTGAGGAGATCCTCGCACTGTTTCACGAGGAGCGCACCGCGCTCGTACATGGCGATACTCTCCTCAAGGCTTCCATCCCCGTCCTCCAGCTTCCGGACGATCTCCCGCAGCTCTTCAAGCA
Organism: Methanomicrobiales archaeon; assembly: GCA_012510295.1. Taxonomy (GTDB): domain Archaea; phylum Halobacteriota; class Methanomicrobia; order Methanomicrobiales; family Methanoculleaceae; genus Methanoculleus. The sequence continues at coordinate 8,906 of JAAZID010000145.1, forward strand.
TCTCTTCAAACGTCTTCGTC
>JAAZID010000146.1 GCA_012510295.1 Methanomicrobiales archaeon
CTGCACGAAGACTCGGGGCACACGTGGCCCGGACAGATCTGATCGCCTTCGTCGATTCCGATGTAGAGCTCCTCCCCGGGTGGGAAGAGATCCTGCAGGTCTGGGCCGATGGGCGCTACCCGGATGCGGGGGTGATCGGCGCTCTTTACGATGATAGCTATCTCCAACCGGCAACCAGGCCGATATCACTCTTTGGGGGTAACGGGGCGTTTGGTTGTTGTGTGACCCGCCGGAACCACGTGCTGGCGTGCACCGCCCTCGACTCCCTCTCCAGTGGGGAAGATGCCCTCTACGCCGAATTCCTGGCGGAGAAAAATCTACGGTGGTATATTTTGCCCATCTCTGTCACCCACCACCATGAGATGCGTGGTATCCCTGACGCTCTGAGGTGGCGCTGGCTGGGCGCCGGTCTCAGGTGGCGGAGAGGATTCCGGGCCTCGATATGTAAATCTATCCTTGGTGGCGCGGTCATCGGCCTTAAGATGAATGGCCTTGATATCTCCTATCGCGAGAACCTTATCCTGCGGGCGAACTATTTCATTGGCTATATGTTCCCCGGCAGGTACTTCGAGATCGACAGGAGTGAGGGGCGATCATGACCGGCGTCTTTGTTTCCTTAATGCGGACACTATAATGTCTGTTGAACCGTTACGCCCTCTCCTCATACGGAGTTCAGGGCCCTCTCCGCAGAGAGGCCTCAGTGCTCTATCTTTCTGATATGCCCGATGGCGCTCTCAGCGAGCTTCTCCCTCCCCTGCAGCTCGGCGACATCGCGTATCGCCTCAAGCATATGGACGGAATCCTCAAGGAAACTCAGGATATCCGCTGGGTAGAGATCGATCCCGTACTCCTCAAGGAGGTGGGCGCTGATCTGGCGGTGGTCGAGCCCCATCTCCCGGAACTCGATGATCGTAAGGGTGAACTTCCGTTCAGGGCATCCACAGAAAGGAGCACCTTTGCACGTGCAGTCCATGAAATCGCGGAAAATTGCCAGGAGCTGCTCGCGCATCCGGCGATCGAGCCCTTCGAAGTTTATCGCTCTTCCCAGGGACTCAAGAAACGCGCCCGAAAAAACATGGTCCGGGAGCCGGAATCCAGCCGCCCGTTCCAGTTTCCGTGCCGCCCGAAACCGTGCTCTATCTGCGATCACGACGTCTCTCCGGGCACCTCATCGAACTTTGCAAGCGACTTCATGGCGTTACTCATGGTTTCGATCTCGATGAGCCACTCGTCAAAGAGGCCCGGGTTCTCCATATCATCTTTGATGTATCTCGCACAACAGGTGGCGCCGTCGATCACGGCAGCCCCGATATCCGCTGCAACCTCGAGTGCCTCCTCAAGTTCGTCTTCGCCAAGAGCCCGCCCTTTCTTCACGAGCGTCTTGATGTCCTTGTCAAACCCGCCATCGAGGTAGTTCCGGCAGGCGGTGAAGAGCACCAGCAGGGAGAGCTGGAGTGACCCGATGATATCCTCAAGCTCGCCTTCGGGAAGTCCGGACATAACGATCAGTTCCACATCGGTGAGCTTCGCCGTGGTCTCATCCTTCGTGAGACGTTCATTCTGGTAGAGGCGGACGATCTTCAAGACGGAGAGGGTGATATCCTCGGCGAAGGTGTAGAGCATCTGCTCTCCCTCAGAGACATCTTCACCGGTAGCGGGCTCGAAATCGGCACCCTCCAGTGTTGTTATCCAGTTGTCCCAGCGCTCCTGGTTATAAAAAATATAGAAGAGTTTCATGGGCTCTGCCTGTTTGGCTTTTTTCTTCTTCTTCGCCATCAGTACACATTCGGAGTGCCTCTTTTAAAAATCATTTGTTCTTCGGGGAGAGAGCTGAAAATAACGTGATCCTGCGAAGATTCATCTAGAGTAAATGAGCATACGCTAGAGCAGATGGCAAGAGTTTCCAGGCTTGATGCAGTCCTCGAGTCCTGTGCGCCCGTTGCGATCGCGCTCTCAGGAGGGACGGATAGCTCTGTCCTGATGGCCGGCGCCCGGCGGTGCGGGGTCAGGGCGATCGCGATCAGCGTCGATACGGGCCTCACCCCCCCGGGCGAGCTCGCGGCAGCGCGGGAACTTGCAGATCGCCTGGGCATCCCGCACGTCACCATACCGCTTGATCTGCTCGTTACCCCTGCGATCCGGGAGAACCGGCCGGATCGCTGCTATGTCTGCAAGCGGGCGATGATGGAGGCGATCATCCGCGAGGCGGGGCGGCAGGGGTTCCGGACGGTCATCGACGGAACCCACGCTGATGATCGGCCTGTAGCGCGCCCCGGTATACAGGCGCTCCGCGAACTCGGTATCAGGAGCCCGTTTGTGGAGTGCGGTATGGGGAAGGCAGATATCGAGTCCCTCGCAATAGACCTCGGGGTGGCCGTCCGACCGTCGTCGGCATGCCTTGCAACCCGCATCCCCACCGGTGAGGCGGTCACGCGTGAGTGTCTCGCTCTCGTGGGGGCGGCCGAGGCTCTCATCGCGCGGGAGATCCCCGGGACCATACGGGTCCGGTGTAGCGGTGGTCGGGCCACAATCGAGGCCGACCCGGCGTACCATGGGAAGCTGGAACAACTGGTCGATGCAGTAAAGGATCTCGGGTTCTCTGAAGTGGCGATCACGCGCGGAGGTTACCGGGAAGGAGGTGTGGATTCATGGGTGCGGTGATGGTCAGGTACGGCGAGATCTTCCTCAAGAGCGAACCGGTGAAGCGGCGGTTCATATCGATCATGACGAGAAACATCGGGCTTGCCCTGGAGGCTCAAGGGCTCTCCCATCGGATCGAGACTCCCCGGGGCAGGATCCTGATCTTTGGTGACGAACCTCTGCGTATCGCTGAGGTCGTCGCCAGGACGTTTGGAGTCGTGAGTGCCGGCATATGTGAGGTGACCACCGCAGATATCCCGGGGATCTCTGCTGCTGCTGTAGAACGCGCAGAGCGTCGTCTCCACCCCGGCATGTCGTTTGCGGTCCGGGCGCGCCGGTCGGGCGTCGAGGGATTCAACAGTCAGGAACTTGCGGCTGCGGTCGGCGCGGCCGTCCTTGCCCGGATCCCGGGGGCCACGGTGAACCTGACGGCGCCCGAGTACGAGATCTTCGTGGAGGCCCGGGAGTTCGGTGGTTTCGTCTACGATGAGAGGATCGCAGGGCCGGGCGGACTTCCCTACGGAACCCAGGGAGAGGTGATGGCCCTGCTCTCGGCCGGTATCGATTCACCCGTCGCGTCATGGTTGATGATGCGCCGGGGATGCCTGATGGCGCATATCCATATGGGGAGTGGACGGTTCGGCGGCGCGGATTCGGAGAGGAATGTCCTCCGGCATCACGCCCATCTCTCCACCTGGATCCCGGGGCATCCCCTCGACCTTCTCATCGTGGACATGGAGCCGTTCTTTGAGGTGATAACAGCGCTTAAGGAACCCCGCTACCGCTGCATCCTCTGCAAGCGTTTCATGCTCCGGGTGGCAGGCATCCTCGCCAAAGAGAGAGGTGTCTACGCACTCGTCAACGGCGATAACCTGGGGCAGGTGGCATCCCAGACCCTGGCAAACATGGCGGTGGTATCTCCGGCGGCGAGCATCCCGGTGCTCCGGCCGCTCATCGGGTTTGATAAGGATGAGGTCGTCGGGCGCGCGCGTGCCATCGGGACGTTTGAAGCCCGGCCGGGGGATATAGAGTGCACGGTCGCCCCCCGCCACCCCTCGACGGCGGCGCCGGCGGCGACGATTGCAGCGATCGAGGATGAGCTCGGTGTGGATGCCCTTGCGGCGCAGGCGGCGGGGACGGTGCGGCGTTACCGCGCAAAGAGCGGGGTGATCGAGTGAGATCTTCCGCTTCCCCTCAAAAAAAATCATATAATATTCAACCCATTTTCCCGCGCAACCTCAACAAACGCCTCTCCGACATGCCGGATCTGCTTTGCGGTCAGCCCGAAAGTGTTGTACTTCCAGACCCTGGTGGAGCCCGGTATAATACCGGTGATACCCCGTCTCTTCAGC
>JAAZID010000443.1 GCA_012510295.1 Methanomicrobiales archaeon
ACTCCCTCTCATATTTAGTTAAGTTTCCCGCAGCCTTGAACACCAGGTCTAATTGAGAAACATTGTCGATTGCTGTAGCAACCTCCTTAGGACTGCTGTATTTAAAGAATTCCCTCAGCTGCTCACCATCAATGAAGAAAAAGTTACGAAGTGCTTCAGGGAGTAAATTGTTAATTAATCTTTGAGTTTCTTCCCCTTCGGCGATCTTATCTTGCCCACCAACGGGATGGATCACTGTCAACCGTGGCGGATCAAAATACATTTTGCCAAGGGCAGTTTTCCCCCCCTCAATACGCCTCTTAACCGTCCAGGGTCCAATATCAGTCTCAATATTAACAAGCACCTCTGCATATGTACTTTGGTTGGGTTTCAATGTCTCGAGCTCGGTCACATTGATGATAGGCATTCCACTGTTATCCTGTGTTACCTCATCTTTGTGAACCTCTATGCCATAGAAACACCATGTTAGAGCATTAAGTATATTTGACTTACCGGCACCATTTTTCCCTAAAACCACGATAACATTTTTGTTTTTGTCAAATGAAAAATTAAGCGTTTGTTCTCCCTGAAATTGTCGATAATTAGTCAATGTGATTGAAGATATCGAAAATCTCAATCCAACAACCCCTTTGCAATTTTATCCACAATTAGCTCATACTGACCAGAAATGTCACTCCAGGGAAGGTATCTATTCCAGATATCAAGTTCATATTGTAGTGATTCAAGAACTAACTGAACAACAGATTCATTTGGGGAGCGTTCGCGTATTGTTTCCATAATTAAATGGTTAATCTCAAGACCATCCGCCATTCTTTAACCTCCATAAGCTGAGTATCTCCGCCGAACTTGGAAGATCTCTCTCTCAATGTCGTCTTGATTCATGGCATCTTTCGCAAATTCTTCTAACCTCTTTAACTGAGATTCAAGCATCTTTGTGTTTGTATCTGCATAACGGCCATCTATAACGGTGGGTACAGCTGTTATGTCATATATATGTGCCTTCTTTTTCCCAGGAGAGCGCCTGAGAACGCGACCACGTCTTTGGATGTGTTCTTTCGGATTCCCGGAACTACACATAAGGATAGCATTTCTGGTTGCAGGAACATCGACTCCTTCATCCAGACATCTAATCGCAACCAGGACGTCATATATTCCTTTTTCAAAATTGTTCAGTAGGTACTCCCTCTCTGTCAAGCCACAATATTTTTCCTCCTTCTTAGTTGCATTTTCTTTACTCGTAAAGCGATGCTGAACAACACCGTGTTGATTCCGGAGTATCTTCTGGACGGTTTCGATCTGTTGTGGAGAGCAATAGACGAGAGTTTGGTTAATTTCGTCATTCTTTGCTAAGCTGCTGATGAGCTCTCTGAAGGCGGGGTATTTCGTTTGAGTATTTTTCAGGATATCCTGGCGTTCACGTAGTTTTTGCTCAAGAGCTAGCCGATCTGACTTAGTTTTATTTTTTTTACTGCAGAGAATAGCTATCTGGCCGCTGAGAGCAGAGTACGCATCCATATCCTCGTGTGTCAGTTCAACAAAGATTGGATGATACTCGTAAGGGGTCAAGTAAGTCTCGCCGGTATCAGGATTGATTTCATTTATGGCCCTGTGCAGGTCAAAGACGTATACAACCTTACCGAAAAATTGTAGCAGTTCTTGGGTTCCTAATTCGTCAAAATATCGTTCGGGAGTCGCGCTCAACCCTAGCCGGTAGGTATAAAGTGGTAGTAATGCTTCAAGCCTTGTAACAGCACCCAGACCGTGTACTTCGTCGCCAATGAGTAAGATCGGAGACCTAACCTCGCGTATAAGTTCGATAAACGAATCAGAGGATAACGTGTCATGTGTAGTAAGAATGTTAAAGTAATTTTCCTTACCTAACCAGTTGTCCAGAATCTTTGTCTTCAAATCCTCTCTCCATTTTGAGTTTACACTGCTTACATGGATGATGGGTATTTTTATGTTGAATTTATCCAGACTTTGTTCCCACTGGGTGGCAAGATGGAGAAACGGGACCGCTATTATTGTAACGAGTTTATCCTCCCTTTCTACAAGTTGCTTGAGCGCACCGAGCGCCGTATATGTCTTTCCAGTTCCTGTTGCCATCTCAAAAATTCCACAACACTCATTCTGGAACCAGGCATCGATAGCCTCTAATTGGTAATCCCGAAGCCGGACTATAGCGTATTTTTCAGCATCTTCTCCTCTCTCAAAAACGCCATTGGATTCGTTTTGGGGGGTGATATCTGTTGTATCATGCTGATACATTGGTTCTCGAATATCTGGAGGGTCTGTTGCAGTATCAAGCCTATCTGTTGTTTTCTTTTGTGCATTGGCAATGTTCGTCAAGAGAGCATCAAGATCAATGGGTTCCCTTTTTACAATGGAAATTACTTCCTTTTTGACCGCTTCGGGAAAGGGGATAACTTCCGTTTTCACTGATCTATTGTTCCACAATTCATCAAAATCTTCTAAATCCTGGGAAATGAAAACGTCATTATTTGCTTTCCAGCTGAAGAACGCTTTGAATTTTTCAGAATTATAGGCCCATCCATGGACACTTTCGTTGTTAGAACCGCTAAACGAAAGGGTGTTGCCTTCTCCATCTTTTAATATACCAATTTTCTGATGGAGTATCTCATTGCCGGTTAGTCTTTGTTTTATATAGCCAATTTTTACCTCCAGGTAGTCATGCGCAATCAGCCATCCCAATACTTTACTGTGGTCTCTCCTACACTCGTCCTCAAAAGAACTCAGATCGTGAATGAGGTAATTTTCAATGATTTTTTCGGGACTCTGTATTCCTTTTTCGATCTGAGTGTAGTCATCTTCAGAAAGAACGATGTTTAAGATAAACTTCAGATACCCACCGTTTTTGATAAATTGCCCTAGCCCTGCTGCAGCTGTTAAAAATGAACTCGATGAGAAATACCCAGTGATTCGCTTATAGCTGATCGCCTTTTTCAGGACTGGAATATAAAAATCTTCGAGAAGGTTATCTTTTTCTGATGTATATGAATGCTTTAACTTGAGATCGCGAAACGACATTCTACACCTATTCCGTGTCTTGGTCATCAAGTAACGCGTTTAAGCGTGCTTGTTGGAGCTCTCTCTCGAGATCAACTTCAAAAGATTCTATATCGGGCTCTAATGCTGTCTCTGTTGAGTAGTCTCTGTTTGAAAGCTCAATAAGCCGTGCAATTTCCGTGTAATCACCATATTGCATAAGGAAATCCTTGATCCGTTTGAGTTCTCGCCCTTTCAAATTGGTGCGATATATCAACTTTATGAGATAGGCCGTTAAAGCTATCAGTTCACGTTTCTCTTGAGCTAACTTAGCAATTTTTTGCGGATAGGTTCCTGAGTACTCTTCTAACTCCAACTCTTTGAATTTTCTCAAACCTACTTTATGGAGAATCTCACATGCATAATCTTGGATGACCGTATATGTATCATGATATACCTCTTCGATTAGATCATGGATATTTTCTGAATATCCCCAGTTGTCTTCGAGGAGAGATGGTGAAACGTGACGTTTAATTTCTCGGAGGGCAAAAACGAGCAGATATAAGTCATCGAGATATCCAAATTCGGCGTGGTTTGGAATGACATCTTCTTCCAGTACAAAGTAACCGAGAGCAGAACTGATGAGAATCTTAGTGTGCCAATCAGTGTACCTGTCATTTAGGATATTACATGCAAGATTAAAGAAAGCAGGAAGGTACTTCACTAAATCTTTATCAGGTCCATCATAGTGACGTATTATCTCCAGTAGAGAACGACTATAAGGAGCAGTGGCGCCTTGGGAAAGTTGCCTCTCCCCAAATTCCTCATCAGCATGGAGGGGGATATCGCCTATCTTGGAAACCTCGAGTAGTCTATTTTTCTCTATGAAAGAATAATCGTCACTATCTGCGAAGAGTGATACCTGAGTTTTTTCCCTCTTCATCGGGACCATTGGCTGGCCGCTCTTCAGTAGGTAATAATTGTGTGTTGGTTTTAGAAGCATCTTTTGTCCGTACCTTTTCCCGGTAAATACCCCTTCAAGAATTAATTTCGTAATTAGACCGAGTATGTCCTCTTTTTTGGCGGCAGTACCCGCATGAGACTTGCACTCTCGCTCAACCCATTTTATGAGAGCAGTCTCGCCAATCTCATCTTCAGGTCGCGTGAGATAGGGATTCTGAAGTAATACAGAAAGCAACTCAAGATCTACATTAATGAGATCTGCAGAATGATCTTCCTCCATACCACCACCAGGTATTGCGCGATATAGAGAACATAAATGATAAAAAATACTTTAATGTGTCGGTTTTAGGTGGGGATGTTTCTCATCTCGCTTGGGAACATCGTTTTCATCCCCCTTTCTGTGCATCGACAGGGTCGCCTCGACGCGATAGGCGTAGCCGGCCTTCCGGAACGATCCAAAGAACTCCGGTCGTTTTCGCTTATGGAAGAGTGTAACCGTATTGTGCCAGAGGACAATTCGCCTGTTCAGCTCACCCAAAGACTTCCACCCCTTCAAAGAAGATAGGAGTCCGAACGGCGTTATCCTCGCCCTGGATCGTCGCTATCTGGAGGGGCAGCGTTGACACACCCCCTGCACGGAACTGCCAGGTAGACGTAGTTTCCGCTGTATCCAGCGCGTGTAGGCCGGCTCAACCGTCCCGCCCACACTTCTGGCCCCCTGTCATGACCACGCCACATTTGAGGCTCCTGCCCGGTGCCGGGAATTTGCCGGCGTGATATTCTGGTGGGCGCGGAGACCTGGATTGCGCAGTTCATCAGGGGCGCGATCGGGGATACATCGCCCGGAGACTCACCTACCTCCTGAAACTAAAGGGGCCGGCATTCGGGTACCAGTTTCACCTCTACACCCAGGTGCTCCCCTGTCGAGTCAGGTGAACCTTCGTGATCGCCCCCGGCTTGAACTATTAGGAAATTCAGTAGTGTGCTAATGCCTCAGGTCACTTTAAATTCGCAGATCCCTTACTGCTCTTCATGATCATATCGCCTTCATATAGCAGCAGAATTCCATCTCCTCATGAGGCTATTGGTATTTCGTCCGCCCTCCAAATCTCCAATATAAGGTGACAATGGGTACTAAGC
>JAAZID010000002.1 GCA_012510295.1 Methanomicrobiales archaeon
CCACCGATCGCTGTGGACCACCGTGTAACCGTCGTGGCCATGGCGTTCGACCGATCTTGCAGTGATCGTGGGGAGTGTGGTCTCGTGCGATACGCGGGTCAGGATCACTTCGCACTCCCCCGTGGGGTCGCAAAGACCACCAAAAACGTCTCCAACATGTCCGTCTCATCCGGTCGAAGGCGTGGAAGAGGTCTCCGTCAAGATTGTATGGGTATCTCTGTTTTGCACTGGGAGATCACGAAAATATGGGTATATCTCCTGATATATTCCCCTGAATTTGCCAGGTCAGGGACCGGTGTCAGGCAGATCTTTATCTCCAGAAGACAGGTATCCGGCCTTTATTTCCTTTAAAATGAAATGTCTTGCGAGGGAACGCGCTCCCCTCAAAATGGGCTGTTTTATATATGGTAGCCGGCGACGCTAGCATTATGTCGGTCAATCATCCGGTCGCTTCTATGCTGATCGGGCGAGTATCGATCGGCACAGGTCCATGAACACCGCTCATGAGACCTGCGTGAACCGGAGGTTCACGGAGAAAGAAGGAAGTGATCCGAACATGGCAAAGAAAATTAAAGGCCTGGCAATGCTCAAGATAGGCGAGATCGGATGGATCGAGAAGGATGCGCCTGAGTGCGGCCCACTCGATGCGATCGTGAAGCCACTTGCAGTTGCACCGTGTAGCTCTGATGTCCACACGGTCTGGGAAGGAGCTCTCGGAGAACGCACTGACATGATTCTCGGCCATGAGGCCGTTGGAGAGGTCGTCGAGGTCGGTTCGCTGGTCAAAGAGTTCAAGCCCGGTGACCGTGTCATTGTCCCGGCAATCACTCCGGACTGGATGTCGGAGGAAGCGCAGGCTGGATTCGCGATGCACTCCGGTGGGATGCTCGCCGGCTGGAAGTTCTCGAACTTCAAGGATGGTGTTTTTGGTGAACTCTTCCACGTCAACGAGGCGGATGGAAATCTTGCACTTCTCTCGGACTCTATCCCGGTAGCAGAAGCGACTATGCTCTCTGATATGGTCCCGACCGGTTTCCAGGCTGCGGAACTCGCTGAGATCGAATTCGGTGATACCGTCTGCTGTATCGGTATCGGCCCTGTCGGGCTGATGGCGGTTGCCGGCTCAAACATGATGGGTGCATCTCACATCCTCGCGGTCGGTAGCAGGCAGGTCTGCGTAGACGCTGCACGGGGTTACGGCGCGACCGATATCATCAACTACAAGGATGGTGACATCGTCGATCAGGTCTTCGAGAAGACCGATGGCAAGGGTGTCGACAAGGTCTGTATCGCCGGCGGCGACGTGCACACCATGGAACAGGCTGTCAAGATGGTCAAACCTGGCGGAATCATCTCGAACGTCAATTACCTTGGTTCCGGCGAACATGTCTTTATCCCGCGTGTCGAGTGGGGCTGCGGTATGGCTCACAAGGCCATCCAGGGCGGCCTGATGCTCGGTGGCAGACGCCGGATGGAGAAGCTTGCAAGCTTGGTCGAGGTCGGCAAACTCGACCTCTCTCCACTGCTAACCCACCGGTACAGGGGCTTTGACAAACTCGAAGAGGCCCTGCTCCTGATGAAGGACAAGCCGCGCGATCTCATCAAACCGGTCGTTGTGATCGAAGAGTAAACAACATTTTAATCTTTTTTTCGTGCGAAAATGTCACATATTCTGGCCCGGGTTGTGATCCCCGAACGAAACCCTGCACGGGGGCACTTCGAACAGGCCTGCACATGGTGCGCAGATCGTCCCGGGGGTTCGCCGGAATAGATAAATGAATGGAAGCAACCAGTATCAAACCCACGACCCTGCCGGGGTGACATGGGAGGAACGTTCGTTGAACATGCCGCTGTGTACCTTCGACAATTATGGGGTATACCGGGGAAAAACCCGATCATCGATGGCGGATGCACCGCATCCCGGAGGGATCGGTGAGAGCGAGTAGAATAACGCAAAACTGATTGAGGTGAATGATATGACAATTGGAATTATTGGTGGAACCGGGGGTCAGGGTCTTGGGATCGCCCTCCGGTTTGCAGAGGCAGGAGAAGACGTCATCATCGGCTCGAGGACGCTTGAGAAGGCCCTGGCCGCCGTGGACAAGGTGAGAGAACTCCTCGGCGACGTCAAGAACGTCCGGGCCATGACGAACCCGGATGCAGCGAAAGCAGCGGATATTCTGGTCCTCACCGTGCCGCTTGAGGCCCAGAAGGCGACCCTGCTCTCCATCAAGGAGGGTGCTGCCGGAAAACCCCTGCTGGACGCGACCGGACCCCTGGAGTCCTGTATCGGCGGATCGGCGACGAAGTACATCGACCTTCCTGAGGGTTCCGCAGCGGAGCGGTCCCAGGCGATCCTGCCGGACGCGAAGGTGATCTGTGCCTTCAACAACATCTCTCAGACCTGGTTCATGCAGCTCGGTGAACCGATCGATTGCGACTGCCTCATCTCTGGCGACGACCAGGCGGCCAAGGATCTGGTGACCCCGCTGATCGAGAAGATCCCCGGCATCAAGGTGATCGACTGCGGCAAGCTCGAGCGGGCCTGCATCATCGAGAAGATCACGCCGCTCCTGATCGGGCTCAACATCAAGAACAAGTGCCAGTTCGGCGGGATCCGGATCACCGGCCTCGACAGGAGCCGGACCTGCTAGTCCCGCCGTCCGAGCATCTGCCCAGAATTACGGGGGGCTTTGCACGGGTTACGTGCTTTCCGGTAGAGGACCGGAAAACCCCGTCTACTTTTTGAATGCGCCTCTCACGAGAGACCTTTCGTGGTCGTCATCGGGATAGCAGGTGCCTGATTCTTCCCCAGTGAAATGAAAGAGGATCCCACGGCCTGAACCTCGCCGCTACCTGTCTCATAGCGATGAAGGCCCGGGTCGGCCCACGGCCCCGGCAGGGATCCCTGGCGTCCCGGTCCGGGTCGCGTCTCGGCGATCAGCAGGAGGCGCCCGCCCAGAGATCAGTGCAGGCGGGGATGACCGATCGGCGAAGTATCCTCGAAGAGATCCCATGATTTATCAGTGCGCCCACCCATGCGCACCCGATGCCTCACTTCGATCTCTTCTTCAAGACCGAAGATCTGCGGCGGAGGCTTGAACCGCGCCTGGGCCTCATCCCGCCGTTCTTTGAGTTCACCGTCCGGACGGGCACCCCGGAGGTCCGCTACTTCGATCCGAACGACCCGATGTGGAAGGACTTTCCCTTCCCGGTCCCTGAGGGAACCGTATACGTCTTCGATGACGACATCCCCGCCCGGGCGCTCGGGGGCGGGATGCAGAACCGGGCGAGCGTCCGGGTCCGGCCAAAAGACACGGATGACGAGGTGGTCATCCTCAGTATCTGGCACGAGATCCTGCACGCGGTCGGGCAGCCGGCGGATGATATGGTCGGGAGGGCCGGCGAGTGGCAGAGTGCCTCTGAGCGGCTCATATGGGCTGCCTGGCAATCGCTCTCCCGGCCGATCGACGTGCCGTTCTGGCACCGGAAGTTCTACGCCTGGCTGACGGAGCGGGCGGCGAGCGGAGAGGGGGAGAGGTAGGGGCACTCAGCCCGGGTATACTACCGTCGGACGCTATATCCAGCTGCCGTGAGGATATGGATGAAGGTGTCGTCCCACTCCGTGCCACGTAGCCGGTCCAGCGCCGGCTGCACCTCCTCCCAGAGCCGGCCGAGCTCTTCGGTCTCCGGGATCAGCGCTGTCTGATACGTCACACGGCCGGCCAACCTCCCCTGCGGATCAAAGACGAGCATGCGACAGCAGTACTCGCGGCAGAGGCCGGGGCGTGTCAGGTGGACTGTGCACCACGCCTTTCCCGCTTCGTCGTCGAACCTCAGGAAGAAGCATGCGTCCGGCAGCCCTTCGATGCTGCTCCCATCGTCGAAGAGGGCAGTCTTGTCTGGATCGACCCGCACCTCTTCTGTATCCCCGGTATAGTGGTTGTGCACGACAAACGTGTAGTCGCCACGCTCTTCGATGACCCTGTAGACGTCCCGCATGTGGGTGCAGCACCCGCCGCACTGACAGCACCTATCGGCTATGGTGCCCCCCTCCCCGGGTGGTCAGCATGCTCATCATCCGATAATTTTTCGCCGCAGTACCATAATACCTGCCGGGGTGCCGGGTGTCAGCACGTCGCTTGCCGGTCGTGGTGCAGGGGAGCCGTGACCGCCCGACGCGAGAACGACCCAGGATCTGCCCGGTGGATTTTACAGCCGGCATCACGAGACGCCGGGCGGTTTTTCGTCTACCTCAGCGCCCTTTTCATGGTTCCCGGAGTGGTGGCCGGGACTATCCCATCCATCTTCCGGGCAGGGATAACGAAAGGGAAAGCCCTATCCCTTTCCCGGGAGAGAACTTCCTGCTGGAGGGCGCCCGATGGAGATCCCGAAGAGTACCTTTGACCGTATGGCAGAAAGCATGGCCGACCGAGAACGCCTCCTCTCACCCCGGGCGACCCGGAACGCCGATTACCTCCGGCGCTCCGGCCACAGGGCCGAGGAACCGGTCATCCGGCCGCCGTTCTCCCGGGACG
>JAAZID010000147.1 GCA_012510295.1 Methanomicrobiales archaeon
GCATGAGGCTACTCGCATCACGGGTAGTTCACTGCAACTACCGTTCACCGGTCTGGTTCACTCACCCGAATTTGAGCGTTTCCGGTTTTTGCGAAAGGATGCTACCATTCGTCGGCGCAGGGGTCGTTCGAGCGCTCCCATGTTCTTCCGTTGCCGGAGAAATGCCCGTGTTCCACCCGTTTATCCGGTTTTCCGGGCCTTGCCCTGTGCAGCCAGCCGGCACCCCGATCGGGATGTCCGTCCATATAGCATCATATGGTTTATCGGGAGCACCGATCACTCATCCTTCTTCCCGTTTGAGAGGGGGAAATACTGCTGGTAGACCGATCTTCGCTCTTCAAGGTCAGTATGCAGGTAGATCTCGGTCGTCTTGATGGATGAGTGTCCCAGGTTCTCCTGCACGACGCGGAGGTTCTTCGACCGCCGGTAGAGTTCGCTCGCGTAGGAATGCCGGATTTTATGCGGCGTGATCCCTTCTGGAGCGTTTTCCTTGAAGATATGCTGGACGGTCCGCGGGGAGATGTGATTCCCCTGCTGGCCCACGAAGAGCGGTCCTTCGATCCTGTTGCCGATGAATTTGTCGATATCCTCAAGGGTCTCTTCATCGACGAATACCATCCGGATCTTGTCGCCCTTCCCCTTCACCCGGATCGTCTGCTCCTCGAAATCGATATCCTCGACGTTTATTGCGCAGAGTTCCGATACACGGACGCCGGTGGCGTAGATCAGGCGGACGATCAGGTGGTCCCGCTCATTCTCAATGGACCGGAGCAGGCGGATCACCTGGCTGTGCTTGAGGTATCTCAACTCCTGGTTCTTGATCCGCGGCCGTTCCACCCCGGGCATGGGGTTTGTGGCCACGACCCCCTGGGTGTAGAGGTAGCTGTAGAACGAGGAGAGCGTCGATATCATCCGGTGCAGGGTCTTTGGCTTGTAGTCCTGCCTCTCCGTGATGCAGGAGAAGAAATCGGTGACGAGGGCTGAGGAGACGTTGACATCCGCACTCAAAGGAGCACTGTCGAGTTCCGCCTCGGAGGGGTCCCGACCCTCCTGTTGCCTGACCCAGGCATACCTGGCGAAACGCTGGATGGTCTCCTCGTATTTTTTGATAGTCCGGGGCGAGTAATTCCGCATCCTGAGGTAGGCGCTGAAACGATCCAGCCATTCCGGGAAGAACGTGTTTTCCATCGGTTAATAGGTAGAAAGGCGAAGCATATCTAGATTGCGGTAAATGCCTATTCCCCGCAACTCCTCCGGCATCCGCTCTGTTTCAACTGGAGATCCACACCTCCGGGGGCCACCTCTCGGGGGATCCTCCTGGCCGCGACACCGCCTCTCCCGGGGGGCTTCGGTCGCCGAGGGTATCCGCTCGAAAAGGGACACACATAGAGGTGCACCAACCGGGCGGCATCGGCACCTGACACTGGCACCGCGGCCGCCGAAGGGAGGGCTCGCCCCCTCAGAGGAGGCGGTCACCACCCCCCGGGCCGACCCCGGGGGGCAAAAGGGGGCCGCCGGTGGCTGCTATGCACCTGCAATTTTCGACCGGTGACGGCCGGAAAAAGGAGTCCAAAATAACCGGGAAATCTTCAGTGGAAATGAGTAAAAAGACCCATGCTTCGGACATTGTGCATCATTGAGCTACCTCGCGCGAGTACGACTGCTCCGGAATCTTCGTATCGACTCCAAAAAAAGGGGTATTCTGGTGATGCATGAAATATTGGTGTTAGGAGGTATGGGGCTGCTCTCCCGGGTGGACGGGTGGCAGACCCTGATGTATATTGTTCTCTTCTGAGTATATGAACCCCTTACCGTGCGGGGTGAAAGTGAACGATTGTGAGGCTACCACCGGCCCTATGCGGTCTGGAGACTCCTTCGATATATAAATGACCCTCGCAGAATGCTCTGGACTCTTGATCGTCTCTCCAGGCATGTGTTTATACCGGGAAGGATGTTATCTGCGCTTAAATGCACGATATGGGGCTACAAAAAACCCGATAAATTTCCCCGGGATGTTCAGGGAGCCGATCTTCGCATGGAGGTTGCAGAGCAACTGTATTTGATTTCTATTCCTGTATCTCCGGCCTTATTGTCGGATAAGCCTCCGGCGCGATCCCTTTACGATCTGCCGGTGCATAAAACCACTCTCCCGGAGGTGCCTGCCCGGAAGAGATCGTCATTACCGGCGGACCACCTGTAGTCTATCTTCGTGCCCGGTGTGTTTTCGGGGGGTGAGTCCTTATCCACAGGTATTGCCTGCTCTTATGAGCTTTTTTATGGGCGTCTATGTGCCCCCAGAGGGTTTATTGCCCCTCTCCCTCAGAATAACCACGATCTAGGGGTGCAGCAGTACCCTTTTACGATCTATGGGGTGGGATATCCCCCTCAAATGCCAGGAAATGCCGCAGTAGTGCATCCTTTCCGGGCGATCTGGCTGAAGCCTCTGCCCTGGTGTCGGGGCTAAAGAGATAGGTATAAACCATATGATGCTATATTTACAGGGAGCGGGGCAGGCTCCTGAGCAAGCGCCGTTTCATCTCCTGTAGATTGAAATATCAAAACCAACAAGAGGATATGCAAAATGGAAGAGCCTGATCATCGCAACGACCCAACGAAGTACCAGAAGTTCAAGAAGGTTGACGGCGCCACCTACCGGCGGGTCAACCAGTTCCTGCGCAAACACACCCACATCACCGCACGTGAATGGGCGATCGCGCGTCTCTGCGCAGACTTCAGGACCACCAGCGGCTCGGAGATGACGTTCATCGGTGAGAACCTCCCCGACCTCTGCCCGTTCATGCTCGACACCTACACGCCGCAGGCGGTCAACCAGGCGAGGAGCTCGTTCAAGAAGAAGGTGAAGAAGGCAGGGGCCACATTTTTCTATGGTGCCATGTGCGGGTTCTTCACCGCTGAAGAACTCGATGAGATCCTCTTTGAGGCGAGTGAAGTCGCCCGGTTCCTGCTGGAGGTCGAGGGTACAAGCCTGACCATCGACGATGAGATCGAGGTCGAGGACCGGATCACCGAGGTGATGCGGGGCGTGGCGGAAGCTGCGTCGGTCATCCTGAAGACCAGGCCCGGCCAGGAGGAGAGTGAAAATCCATGAAGATCATTCAGATAGTCGGCCGTTCAAACGCCGGAAAGACGACGTTCATCAGGAGCCTGATCGGAGAGCTCTCAGCGCACGGGACCGTTGGAGCGGTCAAGCGCCTGGGGCATCACGGCTTTGCGCTTGAGCCCGGAAAGGACACGACACTGTTCTATGAAGCACATGCTGCTCTATCGAGTGGCATCGACGGAGACAAATCGGTCATCATCAGCCGGGAGAACAGCCTCGATGCCACCCTGGGGATCCTCTGCAACGCCGGGGTCGAGTACGCCATACTTGAGGGGTTCAAGTCCCGGCCGTTCCCCCGGATCGTGATCGGCGATCTTGAGAGCGAGAACGTCGTGCTACGCAACCCGTCGGTCGATGATGTGATCGCCGCGCTCCCGGAGTTTGAGGATTTCTATACGGTTGAGGGATTGGTCAGGGAGCTGAAGCGCGAGCATGGCGTCTCGCACACGGGGGCCATCCTCACGTTCAACGGGATTGTCAGGGAATGGACCGGCACCGAACGGACCGATTACATGGAGTTCGATGAGACCGTCGA
>JAAZID010000148.1 GCA_012510295.1 Methanomicrobiales archaeon
CACCAGTACGTGTTATACGCGCTACTGTCCTCATTTGGGACGGTAGTTTCTTCTTCTGGATCAGCCTTTGACAATTCATGATATACCGGGCTGCTGTTTTCATCGATAATGGGTATTTATCTGCATGTGATGAAGAGGCAGAGAGCGAGGGGACCGCGGCGCTTCAGGCCGGGGATGGATGCGCCATCCTCTCACCCCATGCAGGATAAACGAATACTATTTGCAAAAACCCCCGGCAGAGTCATCCAGTAACATATATCCGCGCCTGCGGCGCAACTAAATATGATATGGATGGCTAAAAAGAAGGGAAAGCGTGCAAAACGTGAAGTCCCCGCACAAAACGATGGTGAGGAACTTGATACCGGCATCCCGGCGCCGGCGCCCTCGCTTGATGGGGCTCTCGCATCAGTCAAGACAAACCGATACCTGCAGATCCTCATCGGATTGACGCTCATCGGGCTCATCCTCCGGTTCTACAACCTCGGGTGGAACTCGCTCTGGCTCGATGAGGCTTCGACTCTCAGCTTTGCCCGGCAGTCGCTTCTCGGCATCTGGGAGAGCACCGCCGGGGGCGAGTTCAACCCGCCGCTCTTCTACTGGCTTGAGCACGGCATGCTCGCCTTCGGTGAGAGCGAGTTTGTGCTCCGGTTTCTCCCGGCACTCCTCGGTGTCCTGACGATCCCGGTCGTGTACCTCGTGGGAAAGGAGTTCCGGGACCGAAACGTCGGGATCATCGCCGCCGCGCTCCTCACGTTCTCGCCCTTCCACATCTTCTACTCCCAGGAGGCCCGGGCGTACGCGCCGATGCTCTTCTTCTTCTCGCTCGCGCTGGTCTTCTACCTGAGAGCGAGCCGCTCGAATGAGGTCCGTCCATGGATCCTCTTCGGCATCTTCTCTGCGGTCGCCTTCTGGATGCACTTCTACGTCGCTGTGCCCATAGCCATCCTCATTCTTCACGCGCTCGTCACATCTGCCGGCAGGATCCAAAGCGACCCCGGGAGCGCGAAGAATCTGGCCCTCGCGGTCATCACATTTGTCGTCGTAAGCCTGCCGCTGCTCATCGTAACGGCTGATCTCTTCCTCGTGAGGACTTCGTCAGCCCCGACGTTTGGCATGCAGGGGCTCAACGTCATCTACCAGACCCTCCTCCAGGTATCGGGGTTCAGCGACTTTATCCTGGTGCCCTTCATCATCCTCTTCCTGCTCGGTGTCGTCTACACCTGGCGCAAGGACAGGAACGGGGCGCTCCTCCTGATATTCATGATGGCCCTCCCGCTCGTGGCAAGCCTCATTCTCTCCTCAAGAATGCCGATGGTCCCGCGCTACCTCATCTACCTCCTCCCGCTCTACTTCGTCGGCATAGCATCGGTATACCCCGCGCTCTCCGCCCTCGTCCAGGATAGGAGGATGGTCTATGTTGCTATCGTTGTGGTGGCTCTCATCAGTATGCCCTTCCTTGCGACGTACTACACGACACCCCAGAAGAACGACTGGCGGGGTTTCTCTTCAGATCTCAGCGGGATAACCGGAGAGGGAGACCTGATCGTCGTGCTGCCGCCGTATATGGCGCAACCGCTCGACTACTACTACAGCAACACGACCGATGGTACCATAGAACTCGGGGCGAATACCGGCGAAGACCTCCAGGCGATCCGGGACGGGTATCCCGACCGACGTGCGTTCTACGTAGTAACCGGGGATATCCTCGCCGTGGATCCCACCGGCGATGCGCTGGACTGGCTGGATACTAATGCGGAGTTTGCCGGGCAGCACATGGGGATATATCTCTTCAGGTCGGGTTAGGGGAGGGAGCACTTGGCTGATATTTACGATCTCTCAGTGATCATCCCGACCTTTAACGAGGAAGAGAATATCGCCTCAATCATCGGAGCGGTCAATGAAGTCTTCCAGCACAGCGGCATCCGCGGCGAGATCCTTGTGGTTGATGACTCCTCAAAAGATCGCACAATCGAGATCGTGAAGGGGATTGCCGGCCGGAGCGACAACGTGCGCCTCATCGTGCGGGCTGAGGATCACGGCCTCTCCCAGTCGGTCGTCGAAGGATTCGGGGCAGCACGTTCGGATGTCCTCCAGGTCATCGACGCCGATTTCTCGCACCCGCCGGAACTCATCCCGGAGTTTTACGAGGCGATACGCGGCGGCGCCGATATCGTCATCGGGAGCAGGTACATGAAGGGCGGGGATATCGAGCAGTGGCCGTTCAAGCGGAGGATCATATCGCTCGGGGCCACCGCGTTTGGGCGCATCCTCTTCCCGGAGGTCACCGATCCCGTGAGCGGGTTCTTCGCCGTTCGGCGCGAGGTTGTTGCCGGCGCCCCGCTTGCGCCCCGGGGTTACAAGATCCTTATGGAGGTTCTCGGCAGGGGGGAGTGGCAGTTATTTGTTGAGATTCCTTTCGTCTTCAAGGACCGGGAGGAAGGGGAGAGTAAACTGCGCCTGGATACCATGACCGATTACCTCCGGCAGTGTGCCGGGATCGCTCGTTTTGCAGTCGCTCGCCGTGCCGGGCCGGTCTGGGAGGAGTGGATGAGGATCGTCCGGTTCGGGATCGTCGGGCTCTCCGGGATCTTTGTCAATATGGGGCTCCTCTACCTCCTGACCGAGTTTGCCGGCCTCTACTACCTCATCTCTGCCGTGATCGCGATCGAGGTCTCGATCGTGAACAACTTCATCTGGAACGACATCTGGACGTTCGGGGCTGCAGATAATCTCAGGTTTGATCGGAAGATCTCACGATTTTTATCGTTCCAGGCGGTCTCGATGGGTGGACTCCTCGTTAACATGGGTGTTCTTTACTTCCTCGCGGACATCTTTGGGGTTTATTACCTTATCGCGAACCTTGTGGGGATACTCATCGCGTTTATCTGGAATTACGCGATAAACAGGCATTATACATGGAAGAAGAGCACATAACCCTCAGGTGATCCTCACACCATCCTGATCGAGTGGGCGTGGGAAATCTCTCAGATAACCTGATCCAAAGACGGTGAAACTAGAAAAGAGGACGAGCTTCCCCATAATTTACGACTACAACCCATCGCTTTTATCGTGACCGGGTTCAAGGAAAGATGATCGAGAAGATACGTTTGCAAAATAGCTGATGGGTACACCCATAACCACATTTTATTCTAACAGTCAGTAAACGCTCACAATTCATTTAGATACTGTTATACTGAGTAAAGTGTACCGATTAGAGTATCATGAGTCGTACGAAGGGTCGGCGTAGGAAGACAACGCAGGAGAGTAGCGTATGGGGCATAAAATTTCCTGGTAAAGAGCTCGCAGAAATTCGGAGACATTTTGCCCTCCTTATCGTCATCTCGATCATCACAAAGTTCGCGGTGATCTTTTTAACGACCGGAGTTTTCCGTTCGTTCATTGATATCTTCGATATTTCAGTATATTTCCAGTATGCAACACAGATCCTGGGAGGGGAAATACCCTATATTGACTTCCCTCTTGAGTACCCGCAGCTGTCACTAGTTGTGATCCTGGTTCCACTTATCTTCACCATGTTAACTCAGGATCCATCAACGTACCTTGTCGCGCACCAGGTATTCATGTCGGTTTTTGACATTCTAACAACCTTGCTTGTGTACCTCGTTGCCCTGAGGATATATAACCAGAAAAGTGCCTTCATCTCGGGAGTGCTTTCTGCAACAGCATTCTCATCGGCATATTTTGTGTTGACGAAATATGATGCATTTCCCACATTTCTCCTTATGCTCGCGGTATTCCTTTTTGTTTATCGGAAAGAAACCTATGGTTACCTTTCAGCAACCGCGGGTTTTCTGGCCAAATGGTTCCCAGGCTTCGCGATACCGTACTTCGTTATTCATGAGCAGATGAGCGGCAAAAGTTTGGGGGCCATCGGTCGCAACATTGTCGTTGCAGCAGCTCTGTTCCTTGTAGTGACCCTCCCGTTTGCAATATTGAATAGCTCGGGTTTCCTCGCAACATACACAACACATACCGGAAGATCTACTCTGGCTCATAGTTTCTGCTACTATATCGACTTCGTACTTGAGAGTGTTCTCGGGCTTTCATTTTTTGCGCGAATATCTCTATTTCTTATGATCCTCGTCCAGATCCTCCTTCTGGGGTATTATTACTCAACAAAGAATACCAGCGTAGAGTACCTATGTGCGTTTCTCTTCTTCAGCACTTTTGTATTTGTTATATTGAATAACGTCTTCAGCCCGCAGTATATCCTCTGGATCACCCCATTCCTTGCTATATTCTTGATCCATTCCTATAAGGAAGTGATATTGTTTTATGCAATCCAGATATGGATGTATCTTGAGTTCCCCATTCTTTACAGGTCTATCTACATCAATGATGGGTACTTTATCGGGGATGCAAACCCACTCACTTCAGTTCCATTCCTCTTTTTTACAGTCAAATTTATCCTTTTGTTTATCTCGTTTTATGTGATCTGGTCCTCTCTACGACACCCAGGTCTGAGGTGGTCAGTGGCATCATTGCACCGTGATAGGAGCGCATAACTATTTTTCCACAGCGGTGCTGACAGCAAAACCCAAAGGCTCCCCCAGCACCAGTTCAGACAATCGATCGACTCGCACCAGTTGATCACCCCAAACTCATTGGCACGGAGACCCTCGACTCCGCCATGCGCGTTTGAGAAGCTAAAAAAGAAGATGACGTCTACTGAGTATCACTAATCAGATCGTGAATGCAAACCTCGACCACGAAGACTCAATCCATATACCCCCTGATCACCCCCCGGTAGACATCCACCGCCTTCTCCAGTTGCTCCACAGAGACCCGCTCATCCACCCCGTGTAGCGTCGGTATCTCTCCCGGCCCGTACTCCACGGCATCAAAACCTGCTGTGCGGAGGTACTTGGCATCGCTCGCCGCCCACTGGAAGAGCGGCGTCGCCTTCCCGTAGACCCGCTCCACCTCCCGGCAGATCGCCCGGACCAACCGGGTGTCCGGGTGGGTCAGGCTCGGTTCTGCGACATCCAGTTCACGGATCTCAGCATCCGGGGCATGGCCGGCGATGCCCTTCTTCAGGTCGTCGAGGGGACACCCCCAGGGCACCCGGATATCCAGCTCCATCCGGCACTGCTCGGCCACGATATTCGCCTTCTCGCCGCCCTCGATCCTCCCGGGGTTGAACATAACCCGCGTGACGATATCATCCCCTCCCTCGATCCCGAAGATCTCGCGAAATACCCGGGCGGCCTCATCGACGAGCGGTTGCAGGTCTTCGCTGACGGGATACGGGTGCGCATGGACCTCCCGCAGGTACCCGAGCAGGTCAAACGCTGCCATGACGGCGCTCTTCCCGACAACAGGATAGAGGGAGCTATGGCCCGGCCGGCCGCGGAAGGTGAGATCGACCCGGTAGAGACCTTTCTGGCCGACCGCCGGGCTCATCGGGGGTGTCGGCTCAGCTATCAGGCAGTCCCGGGGCTGGAGAAGATTTTGTGCGAGTAGCGACCGGATACCATACGGGCCGCCGGTCTCCTCATCGCAGACGAAGGCGAACTGTACCTTCGGCTCAACACCGCTCTCGACGAGATCCCGGTAGGCGATGAGAAGGGCGGCGCACCCCCCCTTCATATCGGTGGAGCCCCGGCCCCAGACGTAGCCGTCGATGATCTCGCCGCTGTAGGGGTGGTGCGTCCAGTCATCGGGGATGGCCGGAACCACATCCACATGGCCGCAGAGGAGGAGCCGGGGGTCGGGTTCGGTCGTGATGATGTTGTCCCGGCCGCCCGTGTGGGAGACGATGCGGCTCCGCGTCCCGAGTGCACCGAGGAACTCCCGTATGAACTCGATCACATCGGCGGTCTTCCCGGGGGGGTTTTCGCTCTTTATCCGGACGAGCGATGAGGTGAGGCGAGCGACGTCCATGTCACCCTCCCGGGTTACGCGGTCCGGCTCTGGACGAACTCATCGAAGAGGCGGGCGAGCGCCGAGGTCGCATAGAG
>JAAZID010000149.1 GCA_012510295.1 Methanomicrobiales archaeon
AATGGGATCAGAAATTTTCATTGGTGAAGCATGATGCAACTCGCATATGATGCAACTCGCATCATAGGGGTTTACCTTTATAAGCAGCTGGCTCATTTTCTACTTGTGTCCCAGCCTGGTACGGTAATTTTTTCCGTCGCGGCAGTTGTCAAGGAATACTTGGCAACTGAACCTTCGGTTTTGCATTCGGAAAAATCTCCCCCTGAAACTCCACGATGACAATGCACGATCGGAGATCAACCGGGCAAGCGGGAAGCGGTGGGTGTACCCTCAGGGCACCGAGGTAGTTTTCTACGAAACAACTGAAAATGGGCACACTTTCGCCATGTGATTTGTTTGTCATGAATGCGGGTTGTTGCGGTAACATAAGTCCGGTCCGATCCTCTGAAATTGCCGGCATACCCAATCTACAGGATCGTTTCCCGGCTGATTCCCACGGTGACAGGTGGAATGCTCCCTGGAATGAGGGTTTTTGTACCCGCCTCACAAAGTATATCTCCTTGAAGGGCAGAGACCATGCACATGCAGACAATAGAAGTATCCGTTACGATTTACCAGGAAATTCTCTCGCGCAGGAAGGGGAGGGAATCGATCAGTAAGACCCTTGAGCGTGAGTTAAAACCTGTCAAAAAATATGCGATAGTTGCTGAGTTGGAAAGGTTAGAGAAACAGCCGGGAGAGGATATATCGGTTGTTAAAGAAAGATTAGCCGCCAAAAAATTGGCTGCTAACAGGCTTTAACCCAATTGTGATACCTTTTTTCAGTCATAATCTTTATAACCACCGCATGTCTGTCCGGTTTGGTTCCCTGAATAACATAAATTACAACGTGGTCGTGGGGAACATGCAAACGCCAGCGCCCCTTACAATTTCCTTTCAATTCATGTTTATTGCAGGAATTTATATCTACAAATAAATATTCGCCAAGGCATTTTTCGATTTTATCAATAATATCTTCCTCAATGGAGAGGCTTTTTTCAAGATACCTCTCCACGTCGCGTTTTATCTCAATTTTTTTCATATCATTTTCTCCAGAATGTCTTTATAATCAGTATACTACCGTATCCCCCGCCTGCCATAGAATTTCATCGGTTTTGCATTCGGAAAAATCCCCCGAAGTGCCGCGGTGACGATGCACGATCAGAGAACAGCCGGGCAGGCGGGAAGCGGCGGGTGTACCCGTACCGGGTCGTGCCCTACGAACCGCCTGGAAATCCGAGACCCCACTCAGGTGTTCCCGCTTGCATGCTGGTCCGGGGCACGGCTTTCTATGGGGTATCGCCACGACTGCCCCCGGCCCCTTGAAAAATGCGGGCAAGGCGGGGTTGATGAGAGGTGGGGAGACGTTTGCACGTCGGGAGCAGGGGAGAGGTCTTTTCCTCCCCGCAAGACGCTGCCACGGTCCGGCATGAGACTGAGTTGCATACCATCTATCCGGAGATAGAAGAAGCCCGAAGAGTTTTCGGACTCCACCGGCACGGGAATCTCACAGATTGCCCGGGAAGATAACAGCACGTCAATCGTAACTCTCAAATAGGCGAAGAAACAAACCGGCAATCCGCTGAACATGATGGACAATTTCCTTGACGATACCGCGGTCTCCCCCGTCATCGGCGAAATGCTGATGATCGTGCTTGCCCTGCTGCTGGTCTCGATTTTCTCGGTGACGCTGCTCGATCTCCTTCCCTCCGAGAGGAGCCCCTCGGTGGAGATCAAGCCGGACTATACTGACACCAACAGTGTCACATTATACCATAAGGGAGGGGACTGGATCAAGAGATCCGACATACAGGTTATCGTCTTCAGGGGCAGAGAAACCCTCAAATCTGAATGGGATCTGCCGGACAAATCGGTCCAGTCCTTCGATCTCGGAGATTCCGTCATTGTTCAACTTGTCCCTCACTCGGAGAGGTTTATAGACGGAGATATCATCCGCCTGGTGAGCGGGAAGAGCACTGTATTTTCGGGAACGTACGACAAATAATTATCCGCGCTCCATGAGCGGCTCCGGCGCCGGCCTGCTACCCCGGGCCGCGCGGGTCTTCTTCTTCGGCGCCGGAGAGTCGCTACAGGCAGATGTTCAGTCCACGAAACGACCGTGGCAGGCTGTTCTTCTCCCGGGCGTTAGATCTGGATTTTTTCTAGATTCTATCGAGTAATTTGGAATAAAGACACCACCCCGGCCCTGGAATCTCTCCTCACTACAAAACAAAGTAAATTGACAAAAAACAAATTTTATTTAGTACTACCCCGACACTAATAACAAATAGGAAGCGGAGTAGCCATGCAGATCAGGGTTAGCAGCGGAGCAACGCCGGGGGCCCCCGGGATTCTCATTCTGGTTTTTCTCGTACTATGCGGCGCGGTCGTAGCCCCCGCAGGCGCCACCCGATACACCTCTCCCGAGGGTTCCAACACAGGTATAAATCCCGGAGACACGGTATTTAACGGAGAACAGGGGCTCAATTTTTCGGTTTTCCAGCCCTCCACGCCCCTTCTGCCGCCCCTCTGGCTGGCCTGCGACGACGGGGGATCCGCCCTCGCTCTGCAGGTGCTGGATGACAACGCCGTCATGGCGGGCCGTTTGAACGTCGCGTCCCAGTACCTCGACCGGCCGTTCAAACTCTACAACGGCACCTGGGGAGACGCCACCACGACCGTATCCAGCCCCACAGGGATCATTGAGGTGCGCGCGGGAACCGCGCTCGGGGCGGATGCCGATCCGCGCTCTACCGATACGCGAAGACCTGCGGCCATACCCGCCAACGTAAACATCCAGTTCAAACTGGCTTCGACGAACCTCAACAACGGCAAGTTCACCGGCGACTGGTACGAGTACGAACTCAGGACGCCGGGCGGCCTTCCGCTCCGCACCGTCACCAACATGGCAGGCGCCGACGTATCGCTCGACAAGCTCGCCGGCAACCCTTCTGCCGACAACAACACCCTCGCGTTCAACATCGCGGACCAGAATCCGGCAGAAGGAACTTACACGATGAAGTTCACGGCGTACAACGGAAACGACGCATTTTATACAACGGATTACCAGTTTAGCGTCGTCCGTTATCGCCTTGCAATGAGTGCATCTCCCGAGACCGTCGAACCGGATCAGACGACGACGCTGACCATCACGGGAACGCCCTACACCCGCTATACCATCGTCATCGACGACACCCGGGATGGAAAACCCGAATTTCCGTCCTATGGCACGTACGACATCTACACCGACAAATACAGCGTGACCGTGCATCCAGACTGGAGCGGGACGGTCAGCGTGCCCCTCTACATCCCGGTCCCCACAGGGGATGCCAGCCACACCACGTCGATCTACTACCCGAAGGTCTATGAGACCAAAAACCCGTCCACCTCCGCGACGGCGACGGTCGTGGTGGAGCCGGGTACGACGCAGGGCATCGAGCTGTACGAGATCGAACTGGGTCTTGACGAGTTCTTCTCCCTCGGGGATGCGATAGAGATCGAGGGTACACTGGGAAAGCCCGCAAAGGACACGATGGATCTGTACTTCTACCTCACCGGGCCGAACCTGCATGCAAACGGGGTGAAACCCTCAAACCCCCAGATACCGGTCATCGACGGCGACAACTCCACCTTCGACTCCATCACCCTCTCTAAAGACCAGAGTGAGTTTACATACGGCTGGGATACATCGCTGGCGACCGGACTTACGCCCGGCACCTACACCATCTTCGCCACCCTGGACCCGATCGGCTACAACCAGAGAGCGCTGAGCGAGACGGGAACAAAAGACTACGTGGAGATCGACCTCAACGACCCCTCAATAAACGTCATGTTCCCGAAGGAGGCGCCCGGGTTCTTCGCACAGGGCGACCACATCGTCTCGCTCTGGACAGCGCGGGGCAGCCCCGCAGCAATGGGGGGCAAGATCGGTAAAATCCGGTATTACATCTTCGGCAGCAACCTCCAGTACACGGGGATCCAGGAGTTCCCCCTCGCCAAGTCCGATTCGGCAGGAAAGACGTTCCCCGGCTACTCCGGCCTGAACCTGCCGCGGAGTTTCTCGGCGAACCTCTCCGAGGGGGAGTACACCGTGGTCTACCAGCACCCCATGTACAACGGGATATTCGATCTTCGGCCGGTGGAAGGCGATAAGTATAGCGGCGCCATAACGACGTTGACGACGCCGGAAGGCTCCGTCTCTCTCTCCGGCCTGCAGGCGCCGGATGCCCTGCGCGCCCTGAAAGCCGCACTTGCACCGGCTTCCATCGACGACTCCCTGGTCACCCAGACGTTCACCATCGAAAAACCGTCGGTGGACATCACCCCCATCCTGAACTACGAAGTCGGGGAGTCGATACCGGTAATGGGCGCCACGAACCTCGAATGCCCCATGGAGTACGAGTACAACCAGATCGACCTCCCCGGGGACCGGATCACCCTCTCGCTCTACACCGCCGGGATGTACTACGCGGGAAAGACCCAGAGCGTCAACCGGGTCTACAGCGATGAAGCATACCCCGCAAAGACGGCGACGGGCGCCGCGTCGCGAACGATCTCCTTCGTCATCCCCGAAAAAGCATCCGCGCAGATGAAACCCGGCGATTATGCAGCCATCCTCAGGTGCGAGGACATCAAGTACGAGAAGACGTTCTTCTTCACCCTCCACGAAACGGGTTACCGAAAAGAGCACGGCCTGGCCGATCCCGTACTAGGGGAAGGGCTCAGCACGGTTCCCGTGGCCACGCCTTGGACGACGGAGTATGTGCCGACCCCGGCAACCACATCCGGAAAGGCGGAGTATGTGCCGACCCCATTCGTGATACCGACAACGGATGCGCCGCTGGGTCTACCCCTGGGATACGGGAGCGCCTTCTCCCTCTTCTCGGCGCTCGGCGTCTTCTGCACGCTGTTGTACGTGAGGAGGAGGTGAGCACATGGTCTTCACGCTCAACCAGAACACCCTGACCCGGATAACGATCGCGGCCGTAATCGGGATCATCGTCATCGGCGCCCTCATCGGGCTTCAGGTCGCAGGGGTGTTCGGGGAGAGGAGCGCACCCCCTGTGCCCGGAGAGGAAACATCACCGGATTTCACCCCGCCCCCTGCCTCAGAGGAGGAAGATGAAAAGATACTCGCGCTCAACTGGATCTACCGGGACCGGTCGTTTGAGTACACCGGCGTCATCACAAACGCCACTTACACTGCGTTCAGGTCGCGGAACGCGGGTATCTCCCCCGGCATGATGACCGGAGATGCCGTTGCCCGGTACGTGACGACGGACGGCGATGCCGGGCTGATCGACGGCATTGCAGACTACATCCTGGAACAATCGGTACGGAACGGATGGGGGGACTACGACACCATCAGGAACACGGCGGCGCTCGTACAGCAGTACGGGCCGGGGAAATTTACAACGAACCTCCCTGACGGCCGGTACCGCTACCCGGTCGAGATACTCTGGGAGGAGACGGGGGACCGGGACGATGCGACCATCCTTGCGGCATCCATCCTGAAATCCATGGGGTATCCCGTGGCGCTCCTGGTCTTTCCCGAGCAGTTCGACAGGGGCTACCTGATCCCGGAGTATACCGCCATAGGTATCAGGTGCGAAGACCCCGTTGAGGGGAGAGCCTACACATCCCACACCACTGAGGAGGTCGGTACCGTTATCTGCTCCCCGCAGAACAGAACCTTCGATACCCCGGATGCCCCGTATTTTAGAGCGAATTCAGGGCATTTCCTGGGGAATACCACCATTGACTATGCACATGGGCAGGTGATGGCTGCCGGCGAGGCTACATGGAATATATCCGCCGCGCAATTGACCTACCGGGAAGGATTCGCGCCCCCGAGAGGTATGACGCCCGTCAACTACACGATGGAGAACGCATCCTGGATAAATGAAGAATCGTTCGTCTACATCGACATCCTGAACGCAGCCTCTCTTGTCGGTGTGGTTCCGGGCGAACTTGCACATGTCGAGCCCGAGATCGTAACGACCCTCATCGACGCCGGAAACGACATAGTAATCCACCGCGACGATCTCGTCGACTCGTCGCTGACGCTCCGCTTGAGGACTCCCTCCCCGCTGAAGACAGGTGCCGGCCTGAAAGTATATGAGAGCATCCAGGATCGGTTGAAGATACCGGTCTCCGCGGGCATCTTCAGCGAAGCGGATGCGGCAAACAGGATCAAAGAGGACGAATACTGGCAGGATGTCTGGTACGACACGAGGGTGGACTTCCACAACGAGGCCTGGTACCTCGAAGTCCTGAATTACGAGATCCCCGGATCCCGGGCGCTGTATACGAAAGCAAACGAGATGTATATCTCGCCGCCCTCGGCATGGCGGATAAAGTACCAGGTCATTCCCCGGAACGCTCCGGATCGAGATCTCGAAGGCCTCTCGCCGTTTTCGGATATGCGGTTTGCCGTCTATAAGGTGGACGAGGAGAACAACACGGTGAAGTTCATCGACGAGTTCGCATACGGCCACACTTCCGGACAGGAGATCGTCAACTACCTCAATTTCTACGAGCCCGGCAACTTCTACATCGTAACCTTCGTGAGAAACTGCGAGGCCGAGGTAGCCATCCAGATGCATGGGCGGGGTCCGTCGACATGACCCTCGAAGCATATCGAGAGACGGCCTGCGGCCCGGGGCATCCCGGCAGGCACGCCCTCTCCCCGCCGAGATCGAGCAGGATGTTCAAACGATCTGCAACCAGATTTTCCAGCGATTATTACAGGGCGACTTATGTAAAGCATTGTATACGAAAAAGAGGTGTGACCGACGATGGAATCTGATGCACGCGAACAAAAGCCGGTAAAACCTTCCGGAAAGGTCGGAAGATACCTGGGTGCTCTAACAAAACTGCACCGGGGAGACGGTAACGAAGATCCCCTTGAGATCTCCCCCGGCATCCTGCCGGACCGGGGCGGAGGGGTGATCGAGAGGATCAGGCAGCGCCTCCGATCAAACCCTCAGGCAGCAGCCGGAGACGAGATGAGCGAAGGTACCCCGGCGGAAGAGTTCCCTCTTCCCGACATCCTCTCCGAAGATGAACTTCCCCTCCCCCCTCAGGATCCCGAAGAAGAAGCGAGAACGATGGAGCGATACTGGCTCATCCCCCCGTTTGCCTATGTAAAAATACTGAAAAACCGGGAGATGGATCCCGAATACATCATCGTCGAGCCTGAGGTATCTGAAAAAGAGTTCATCCTGCTTGAAGAGACGTATGAAGAGCTGAGAAACGTACTGATCTACACCTCCTCGAACCGAAGGGAGAACGTCACGTTCGACGAGGACAGGATAAAAGGGATCATCAGATCCTTCGACCCCGAAATTCCCGAAGACCGGCTTGCCGTCCTCATCTATTTCCTCAGGCGCAACTTCACCGGGTTCGGAAAACTCGACCCCCTCATGCACGATCGACACATCGAAGATATCACCTGCAACGGAGCGAACCTACCGGTCTTCATTTACCATCGCAAATACGCCAACCTTGCCACGAATATCCAGTTCGACGACGACGAGCTGAACAAATACGCCCTGAAGATCGCCCAGAAAGCCAATAAGCAGATGTCGCTCACGACGCCGCTGGTCGATGCGGCGCTCCCCGGAGGTTCGAGGGTGCAGCTCACCTACAGCGACATCATATCCGCAAAAGGAAGTTCGTTCACGATACGGAAGTTCAAGACGGACCCGATGACCCCGGTCGACCTCATCGCCCTGGATACCTACAATGCGGACCTGATGGCCGTTATCTGGCTCTGCGTGGAGAACAACAAGAGCATGATCATTGCCGGAGGGACGGCCTGTGGAAAGACGTCCACGATGAACGCGGTCTCGTTCTTCATCCCGGGGATATCCAAGATCATCTCTATCGAAGACACGCGCGAGATCCAGCTCCCCCACAAGAACTGGCTCCCCCTCAAGACCCGTGAAGGCGGAAAGAACCTCGCTGCCGGGGACGTGGATATGTTCACGCTCCTGAAAGCGTCGCTCCGGCAGCGGCCCGAGTACATCATCGTGGGGGAGGTCAGGGGCGAAGAGGCGCAGACCCTCTTCCAGGCCATGAACACGGGCCACACCACCTTCTCCACGCTGCACGCGGGGGGCGTGAACGAAGCGATAAACCGGCTGACTCACGACCCCATCAACGTCCCGAACGTGATGTTCGGCGCCCTGGATCTCATGCTGATCCAGGGGTTGCAGTACCGGGCGGGCGTCGGGTTCCGGCGGTGCCTCTCCCTCAACGAAATCTACGTAGAAGGAGGGAATATCTGCTGGAATCCGCTGTATGAATGGAACCTGAAGACGGACGCATTCGATAAGGTCTATGAACATTCAAAGACCCTTGAGCATATCGCCTACGTCAACGGGTGGACCGCGGAAGATCTGCAGTCCCAGATAGCTATCAGGAGAGATCTCCTTCTACGGCTGGTCGATCGGAAGGTCTACGATATCGACGCCATCTCCCACCATATCAACGAATTACGGAAGTCGACGTACCATGCGGCTTAACTCGCTCGTAGGGCCCGTGCTGGACCGGGAGAAACTCAAAAAATCACTGTCGGGAGCGCGCATCCCGGTAAAATTCGAGTTATATCTTCATTTCTGCGTCGTGATCACCCTGCTGTGCGCGTTCGGGTACATGCTGCTGCAGCTGCTCTTCCTCGTCTTCGATATGCCGATAAATCTTCTCCCGTTCCTCCCCTCTTCTCTCTCGAATATCCTGGTCTTTATCGTACTCGTCGTCGGCATCTTTTTCGCGCTCCTCTCGTATCCTTCGCTGGTGGCGAAGGGCCGGAAAACGCGCATCGACCTGGATCTCCCGTACGCGATCACCTACATGGAGGCCCTCTCCACGAATGTTACCCTGTACTCTCTCTTTAAGAGCGTCTTCGAGGCAGAAGACCTGTATGGGGAGGTCTCCCTGGAATGCGGGATGATCGTCCGCGATGTCGAAGTCTTCGGCGAGGATCTCCTGACGGCGATGAGGAACCTGCAGAAGACCACACCGTCCGAGAATTTTGCCGACCTCTTAAATGACCTGGCATTGGTCTTCAAGACCGGCGGAGACATGAAAGAGTTCTTCAGCTCCCGCTCGGAGAGGTACCGCGAGATCGCCCGGCAGGAACTCGAAACGACCCTCCAGGTCATGGAGATGATAGCCGAGGTGTACGTGACGGCGTTCGTTGCGGGGCCGATTGCAATCATCATCATGCTGGTCGCACAGAACCTCTCCGGGAGGGGGCAGATGGCGGGCGTCATGCCGTTGATGTACATCGGCCTCCCCTTGGGAGCGATCGCCCTGATCGTGATCCTCTACTACCTGCTGCCGAGTGACGACCTGACGATCTCGCGTCGCGAGATCCGGGAATCGGAGTTTACCGAT
Organism: Methanomicrobiales archaeon; assembly: GCA_012510295.1. Lineage (GTDB taxonomy): Archaea > Halobacteriota > Methanomicrobia > Methanomicrobiales > Methanoculleaceae > Methanoculleus. The sequence continues at coordinate 9,382 of JAAZID010000149.1, forward strand.
GATATCATCAAAAAACAGCCGGAGGAGGAGCATAATCTCGACTTCATCAAAAAGCTTGAGGCACGAAAGAAATGGCTACGGGTCAGGGAGATCCTGGAGCACCCCTTCAGGTTTTACATCTCCGACTACCAGGTAGGCCTTTTCATCGGCATGCTGCTTGCCCTGGTCGCTGCCGGGTGGTATTTCACCGGAGGATTCGCTCAGGTCTTCCCTAAATATACGATTGAGACGTTCATCTGTCTTTTAGTCATCGTTCTTTCGCTCCCGGTTCTCCTCGCGTACGAAGCGCGCAAGCTCTACTCGAACAAGGTCGAAGCGCAGCTGCCCGAGCTCCTCCGGGACATCGCCGACATGAAAGACGTCGGCATGACGCTCCAGGGTGCGGTCGATATGGTGTCGAAGTCGAAGATCGGGGTTCTCTCGTCCGAATTGCGGATCGCGTCTGAGGAGATGAAGTTAGGATACAGCACATCGAGCGCGCTCATACGTATGGAAGAGCGGATCGGCCTTGTCTCCGTCAAACGGGCAATATCTCTTGTCGTAAAGGCAAGCGAGATCACCGATTACTTACGAGATATACTGACCATCGCCATAGGGGATCTGGATCACTACCTGAAGATGAAGCTGAAGCGGTTCAACGTCTCGTTCGTCTACCTCGCTGTCATCTATCTCTCATTCGGCATCTACCTCTACTGTGCGTACCAGTTGAACGATGCGTTCGTGGCGAGCTTTCGGGAGATGAACGTCACCTTCGACATCACGGGGAACGTGCAGGATATGTTCAGGATCGGGATCATCATCGGAGGGTTCTCGGGGATCATGGCGGGCCAGCTCTCTTCGAACAACATCCTCGCCGGACTGAAGCACACCGTCATCTTTCTGCTCGCCTCGATCGCGCTCTTCGTCTACATTCTATGATAACTCGGAGGTATGAAGATGGATAAATCAGGAAATACGGGATTGAACACCGGGATGCGCCGGGATACGCCGCCGCGCAGGAGAGGGTGCAGAAACGACGATGCCGTCTCGTCTGTTGTCGCGCTGATGCTGCTCCTCGCGGTGATTGCAACGTTCCTCTCGCTGTATGCCACGACCTACGTCCCCGGCCTCAAGGAGCAGTCGGAGATCGACCGGACCAACACCGTGAAAGAAGCCTTCGTGGGGTTTTCAAGCGACATCGAGCGCATCGTGTATAAAAAAGCGGGGGGTGTCTCCTACGGGTATTCGATACCCCTCGGTGCGGGCGACGTCCTGATGAGCCCGGAAAAATCGAGCGGGATGCTCGCCGTCAGGAACCTCGGCAATTTCACCGACATCTATGTGGACTCCGACCTCGTTGCGAACTGCAGCATGGTGAACGTCACATTCGAGCCCTCCTACTCGTTCTGGGAGGAGCAGGGGTACGTCTGGCAGTACGGCTACATCAACGTCACGAAAGGGGTGAGGACGACGCCGCTGGAGGCGTACAGCATGGATGACGTGCTCAATTCGGCATCGGAGTTTTCGTTCTCCCCATTCGCACGACAGTTTATCGGATTTGAAACGAAGGATGATGGTTCTGGCAATCTCGTAAACCTCACAGTCACTGCGGTGAGCATCATCCCCGGACAGAGTACGTTTACCAGCGGAAACGGCCACGCTGTACTCCGGGTACGCACCGACGAGACGCCCCCCCTGACGTATATTAATCCCCAATGGCTGAATTTCACCTTTACCAACAGCAGCACGGATAAGGTAGCGTCGAACTTTTCGGCAGACCTGGCGGACAAGACCGAAGATTACCTGAAGCAGCTCGCCTTTGACTACGGGAATGTGGAGCGCCCCTCGCGGATCCCCGGCGATGCCGGTCAGCCTGACACGATAACGCTTGAGCTCTCCGGCGTGGCGGTCACCGTCAGGACGCTGACCGTCTACGTCTCGGCATCGTAACCCGGCCGCCCCGGATACCATAACAACCGGGGATACGTTCCTCCCGGCGATGCCGCGTGGGGCATCGTTCCGGGCGGGCGAGCCCGGCAACTGTAAGTGGGGGCCGGCAATTGACGGGCTCGATCATGAGACCTGCGTTAACCCGAATATATATCGACCTGGCGGGATATAGTATATCATAACGCGTTGAGAACTGTGCGGGGATGATGTTAATATGGCCCAAAAAATCGAATTAGGTCTCTACCTGGAAGGCGATGATGCCCGCCGCTTTGAGAAGTACATGGCGGACCCTGACCGGTATGATACTCCGGAAGGGAGGGAGATGACCCGCTGGGTACGCGACCACGGAGAGGAACTTGTAAGATCCATCCGTTAGAAAATCTCTCCGTTCCCATCTATTTTTGCGCGATCAAGATGCCTTCAAAGAACTTTTCCACGGTCTCGGGCGTCAAGTTACCAAAGATTCCTCTATCGGATATATCCTTCGAGCATCTCACCGCCCATCATGATATCTTATCTTTTTCTTGCACGCATCAGGAACTTACCGACTACCTAACCGTAGACGCACTGAAAAATCAGGATGCCCATGTCGCTGTAACCTATCTCGCTGTTTACGAAGGAGAGTGTGTAGGATATTTTTCGCTCCTCAACGACAGTATCATCAAGAAGGACATCGATCCCGAGGACGACAAAGATTGGTATAACCACTCCTATTATCCTGCAGTCAAGATTGCCCGGTTCGCCACACACCGGGAATGCGAAGAAAGAGACGTTGGGCGGGCCATGTTAACTGCGGTACGATCGATAGCAATAGCCGTGTCAACCTATTCCGGATGTTGCGTTCTCACCGTCGATGCCAAACCCGATGCTGAACTGTTTTACGAAAGGTTTGGGTTCCATAGAAACCTGAAAACTAAAAAGAAAAACACGATACCGATGTATCGCTGCAATATCTTCTAAATCGTTTCAACAGCGCGGGCACCCACGATTAAGCCGTCATGCGGTTGCAGGAGACTGGCGCGAAGGCACGGCGGACGGACAGTTGGCAGGTTCCGCCATGAGACCCCGATACGGTAAAGCAAACCGCTGTGCTCTTACCACCTCCGACGAGATGAGAAGGCCCGTTCTCGCGTCCGTACCTGCTTGGAGGGGCACAAACCTCGCTCCGGGCGGCGTGCCGCCTCCCCCCGTGCAGTAGAGGTACTCCTGCGCGTACCCGGCATACCCCGGAATAATCCCGCGCGGGCTGCCGGATCCGCTCGTAGTAGTGGTGGAACATCTGCTCGGCGAGGGCTTCTCTGCCTTCGTATATCTGGGCCAACCCGTTCTTCCGCCAGCGCTTCAGCCAGGTCCATGATACAGTCATGTTGTGGTAGGCGCCACCGCACGGAAGCCCATGAATTGCCTTGCAGGCGAGGATATGCCGGAACGACCCGGCGGAACCGAGCCCCAGCGGCGTTGCGGCGGTGTCGAGGATCGGGCGGGTGACACCGCATTCCTGCGCAATCTGCTTCATGCTCTTCTCCTGGCCGGCAACCCCACCTCCGCATGGGTGTTCATAACCATGCGCCGTATGGTTCAAGTCTGTCCGCGTTCCCCGGAACGTTACGCCATCACCCAGGTGGGCAAGGAGACAAGGGAACCGATGTTATGGACGACCACAAACGTGAACCATGTGCAGAGGACGGTGAGAACCGTGACCCCGCCGTGGCGGATCCGTACATCCCACCACCTCGCCCACAGGACCATCGCAGCAAAAAAGAGAGCCTTCACCCCGATGTGCAGGGGAACGGAAGATACAACGCCGGCCATCAGCGGATTGAGTTCCACTCCTCCGATGAGCAGGATCCGGGTCGTGGTGACGACATCGAGGAGTAACAGCATGGAAAAAAGCGTAAACAGATAGATACGTTGATTGGTCGCGGAATATGTCATGACACTCCTCTGTTCTTCGGGATCAAAAAGAGGTGAGCCGATCTTTTCAGGGCAGACATCGACGCCTGCAGCTTCGCCACCTCCGATACCAGACGCCCGATGTGCTATTTGTTGTTTCCATCACCCGTATATCTGTTGCTGCCCCTCCCTGCCTCCGCTATGAAGCGGATACTCTCGTCGTAGGCCTCGAGCGTTTGCACCTCGACAATCCGCGATGCATTCCGGGGGAGAAGAGAGAGTACCCGGGCGAGATCGATATCCCCATCTCCCAGCGCCCGGTGGGAATCATCGGAGCCGTTGTTATTATGAAGATGGACATGCAGGGGATTTCCTACGGCGAGGAACTCATCCAGCGCCCCGTTGAGGTTGGCATGGCCGAGATCCAGGCAGAACGAAAGCCCCGCCTCCCGCAGGGCCGGCAGGAAGGAGGGATCGCGGAAATGACACACCTCCCAGCTTCCCATGTTCTCCACGGCGACCGGCACCCCGTACTCCTCCTGGATTGCTGCAAGATCTCCGAGAGACTCTCGAAGCGCCAGGTACGAGCGGTCGAGCATCTCGATCCAGGGCGAAAACCCGGGGTGGACGACCACGCACCGGGCATCGATCTCCCCGGCCACCCCGCAGACTTCGCGGAGGAGACCGAGCGATGCTTGCCGGATCGGCTCGCGGCAACTCGCGATGTTGATATCAGCTGTCGGGGAGTGGATCGTGTACCGGAGATCGAAGGAGAAACAGGCTTCTGAACAATAGAGGATGTCGTGGGCAGCCTCCGAGAGGATCTCGACCGTACCGGTTCGGGCGGAGAGGATCTCCAGAACGTCGGGGAGTTCACGGTCCATGAGGCACCACGTCGAGCACCCTAATTCCTGCATGAACTCCCTCCGGTTATGTCTGCGACAGCCGGCAGCATCCGGCAATACCCTGCAGGGGTAGCGCCACCGCCGGCCGCTGTCTCCCGGCTGGCAGGGCCAGGCATCCCTTCCCCTCCGGGAGGGCGGTTGAAAGACCGGACCCTGCCATTCTTCGACGGTTTGAGGCCAAGGTGGCCCCCGGCGTTCTGAACTCCGTGCAAATTTCGGGCCGGAGCGATCTCTCCGGGCATCTTCGAGCGAGAGGGTTTTTTTGTGGGGAGAGGAGGATTCTGCATAGTGATAGTAGTTTCTCTACCTTATTCAAAATAATTTTTGCTAATTCAAGCCGGTTTTACTTCCCGTCGAGATAGACGGTTCGGCGACTTTCAGGAGGCCGTCCTATCGTTTTCTGGCGAAAAGAGAAAAATTCTCTCGGGATCTCCAGTCATCTCGATCTCTCTCCGGCCGCACCCCCCACACTCCGGAGGCGGGGGCGCACATCTACCCCTGCGGGGCTGAATGCGCAGAGCATGAGGGCTCCCTCCGCACGGGAGGCGGTGAGGACGGCGCCTTTTTTTCGCTTTTACCGCCGCGTGGCTTGCCCTCATGCCGGGGGATGGCTACCATGATAGTATCGCATGCTGCGGAGGTACCAATGCCAGCTCTACCGGAATGTCTATCTGACCCTCAAAGTCCGGGAGTGGACCTGTCCCCAATACGGGATGCATCACGACCGGAACCTGAACGCCGCGTTCGACATCAGACAGTTTTACACTTGCAGGCGTGGAATGCCGCCCCCAGGAGCCTGCGGACTCGCTCCCGATGGGGAGAGGATGATTGACCGGGAAGCCCCCTGCGAAAGCCGGAGGGTAGTTCACAGCACGATGATGCTCCGGCACCGAGATCTCGCTCCTGGCGGAGTAATTCACGCTCCCCTCGAATATGGGCGAAGTCGCTATCGCCACTGCATCGCCCGTGGCCTCGGTGTGCGGAGTGTCTACCTGGCACCCTCGCCCTGTTCGCGGCGGCCCGGCTCGCCCCGTAGCAGATCCGCAACCGGAGAGAATGAGCCTCACTGCGCACCCCGCATGCAGTAGAGGTACTCCTGCGCATACCCTGCGTACTCCCCGAAGTAATCCTGTGCAAATCGCCTGATCCTTTCGTAATCCGCCGGGATACAACTCCTCCCGGCAATATCGGGAAGATAGGTCTTTGCCATGATCCGGTGTATCCAGACGTCGACCGGGAACGCCTCGAAGAACCCGAACGAAAAGAGTAGCACGCAGTCGGCCACTTTCGGCCCGACGCCCCGAAACTCCATCAGTGCCTCCCGGGCCTCTTCGAACGGGAGGGCTGCTATCCTCTCTGCCCAGTCCGGGCACTCTGCTATGAAAGATGAGGCACAGGAGACGTAATCATCCCGGTATCCGAGCTTGCAGTCCCGGAGATCCGCCGGGGAGACCGATGCCAGCTCTTCAGGCTCCGGGAATGCATACGTCGCGCCGAACGGCCCATCCACCGATCTTCCAAACTGCTCTGCCATAAGCGCGACCCGGCGTTTCACCGCCGGGATGTTTGTATTTGTAGCGCAGATATACGAGATGAGG
>JAAZID010000150.1 GCA_012510295.1 Methanomicrobiales archaeon
CCGATCAGGAACCGCCCATACCCGGTGGTGCCGATAGCCTGTATATCATCACGGGTCAGGCCCGCCATATCAAGTGCATCCGCGACCGCGCTCTCGGCGCTCTTGATCACCTCGGTCGTCGGGTGCCATCCGGTGCCGATGATCTCGTTATCTCTCATCACGACGGCCTTTGTCGTGCTCGAACCAGAGTCGACACCCATCGTGATCCCGGACTGTTCCTCGCGGGCGAGGAGCGCCCTCCGCCGGGCGATGGTGGTCAGGGCCTCCATCCGCGTGAGGAGGGTACCTGCAGTCGTCCGCTCGGTGAATGAGTAGCTCACCACCGGGAGTTTTGAGTGTTCCGGGATGTAACGCCGGAGCTCGTTCCTGACGATAGCCGCCTCGGCACACCGGAAACAGGTGCCTATGAAGACCCCGTCGGCATCCACCTTCCCATCCACGAGCGCCATACCCCGGGCGATCATCAGTTTCAGGTCGGCGCTCCGAACATCAAGCCCGAATCCCTCGACCGCCCGCTCGACGTCGGCGAGCATGATATCGGGGAAGAAGACCTCCGCGCCGACCGACTCGGCGGCATCGTAGATCTCTTTCTGGACACCGCTGTACTCGGGCCCACAGGAGAGCTGGGCGATCCGCACCTTCCGGCTCACGCTTCACCTCCGTTTGAGAGGTTGTCGAGGAATTTTTTGATGGCAGCGACGAACTGCACACCTTCCTCATCGTTCGTAGGGTACTTCAGCTCCAGGATCGGTATACCACTCTGGCGCAGGGAGAAGAGGATCAGCTCGTCGGTGCGGGCGCACCCCATGCACCCGAACGCGAGGTCAGCCTCGGTCACGATGACCGCGGCCTCCGCCTCCTCGATGAGGGGACCGTATATCGCCATACGCCCCCGCACGCCTGACGGCACCTCGACAGCCGCATACTTCAGGCCGCGCTTCGGCTCCTCAGGCGTGATCTGCAGGGGAGGGGAGTCGATCCCGGCGGTCTGTATCCTCTCCCTGATACCGAGGGCTGCACCGAGCGGCTTATGGCCGAACCGGGCCACAAGATCAGAGAGAATAAGGCTCGTTGCAGGATAGATAAACACCTTTGCCATTGAATTCAGGACTCCTCGTCTATAAGTTCTTGTAATCGTCGGATATCAAGTCCGGGTTTCTTCCCGGGCGATGGCGCCGTCTCCGGCATCTCGCCCCCCTGTTCGAGGGCTTTGAGGCCGTGGGTGATGTAGTGGAGGAGCCGGAACTCCCGTTCGTGTCCGAGGTAGCCCGGCCGCGCTCCGCCGAGGTTCGCCCGGCACCGCCGGGGATCCCCGGGCGGGAACCCACGGTCCTTGATAAATATGTGATTCGGATCGAACGAGCGGATCTCGGCGATGAGACTATCGACAGCCTCGGGCTCCCCGGTCACCTGGAGCCCGAAGCAGGTCTCTTTGATCAGGACGCCGAAAGAGACCTCATACGCCCGGAGCGCAAGCTCGCCCGGGGTCATGTGCGGAGACTCGACGAAGACGTATTTGGTCACCGTCCCGACGTAACCCGGTACATACTCCGTCAATTACCTCACCTCCCTCACGTACACCGTCATTCCTTCGCGCATCCCTTCGAGTTTCTCCGCATCGAGCACCCGCCCGATGATGTTCGTCCCCGTGAGCGGCTCGGACGTCGGGCCGAACTCGGCGTTCGGCGTTGCCCGGACACCGACCATGCCTGCACCACGCCGGGAGTCGTTCGTCATCGCGAGGGTGAATGCCGGCACCTCGCCGGTGGGAACGTTCTCAGGGATGATCCCGATACCCTTCCCGATCTTCGGTTTGAAGAGAGAGACATCCTCAAACTGGAAGATGAGCGGCATCTTCCCGACATCATGGTGCTTGAGCCCGGTCGCCTCACGAAAGATCGTGACCGATCTCGGTGCTGCCGCCTCATCGAGGGTGATACTGATGACAGCCTCCGGCGGTTCTGTTGCAACTTCGACCGTACCGGCGGCGATCACCTCGAGCGTCGTCGCAGGGGTCTGGCCGATCACCACCCGATCATCCCCGGCCCCATCACTGGTGAGAGTGATACCCCGCCGGGCGGCGACAGCCTTCGCCTCTGCAAGGGTAAAGCCGATCAGGTCTAGTTTTGCGGGTTCAGCCCTGATCGAGAAGAGGTCGCCATCTGCGGCAAACCGCACGAGTTCGATACCCTGGAGCACCCGCCCGACAACGGTATGCGCCGCGCTTGCCGATACACCCTGTGTGTAGATGTAAACCGCACCGGAAGATTTGCCGGCGGTCCTGACCGTGATGGCTCCCTCAAGCCTTGGACCTGAGAGCTCCAGCGGAACCTTCGCCGGGACCAGGTGCGTATCGACGACGTGGGTGCTTGTCGACCGGCTTACCTTGAACCGGCCTTCTTTCACGGAGAGGAGGAAATGCTCGACGCTCCGGGCGGATCCGGTATCTATACCCTCGCTCCCCCAGCCCTGCACCGCGGCCTCCACATAAGAGACGACCTGCATACCATCCTCGATCGGGAAATCTCCATCCCTGGTGACGACGACGTGTGAGCGGTCGGCACGCCTGAATATCCGCTCGACAGCGGTGATCCGGTCATCGGTCCCGATGCGGTCGAGGAGCCCCCTGCCGGTGACTACCCGACCGATGACGCCACCATCTGCTGCGGCCCCGTGATCGGCGGTATGCCTCATACGCGAGAATATCAGGTACGATCGTCCGGGGTCGTAACCGCCGCACCCGAGTATGACGTCGCCGCGCTCGTAGCGGCCAGGGCTCCGTGCCGGCCGGATATTTGACTCAAACGGTCCAAAAGCAGCGGCGTAGCGGTCCTGCCAGTGCAACCGGAGGTTTTCAGCAAGTCCGGGTTCAAAGATCCGGGAGATCAGCGTGGGATCCGCCACCTCGATGACCATATCTCCGGCCGTCGTGACCAACCGGACCTCCTGTGACTCGGCCTCCTCCTCGTGCACCGGCCTGATGACAGCGACGCTGAACCGGGGATCCCGGTCGGGGAGGAGGTCGGAGAGTCGGATCCCCTCCGGTATCTGAACACGTTTTTTGTCCAGGAGAACCTCCATTATCCACACCTCAGGGGGCGCCTGCCCCCATCACCTTCCGCTCCTCCTCGGTGAGGTGGGCGAGCACTTCCTCGGTCGGCCCCATCTTGATGATCTTTCCGCCACGCATGAGGGCCACCCGGTCACAGATGTCCCTGACAAACTCCATGTCGTGCGAGACGACGATGAACGTCTCGTCCATCTCCTCACGGGCATGGAGGATCGAGTGTTTCACATCGACCTTCGTGATGGGATCCATCGTGCCGGTCGGTTCATCGAGGACCACAAGCAGGGGTTCACGGATGAGAACCTGTGCGAGTGCCACCCGGTGTTTCTCGCCCTCAGAGAGCTGGTCGGGGCTGCGATCAAGGATCTCGCGGCTCTTCTCGGGTGTAAACCCGGCCATACCGAGTGTGATGATAGCCTTTCTCATAGCGAGTTCCTTCGGGAACTCGAGCCCGATCGCATCGGTGAGGTTATCGAGAACCGTCCTGTGCGGATAGAGGCCGAACTCCTGGTGGAGGAGACCGATGTAGCTCTTCGCCCGCCCCCGGTGCTCGATGCCGGGCTTGGTCATATCGACCCAGTCATCCCCAACACGGACATTCATCTCGCCGCTCGTGGGTTCAAGAATCCCCGATATGATCCGGGAGAGCGTGGTCTTGCCGGCTCCACTCTTCCCTATGATCCCGAAGATCTCCTGTTCGCTGACATCGAAGGAGACACCATTGACGGCCCTGACCACGCCTCGATCGACCGAGAGGTAGCGCTTTACCACGTCCCTTGCGATCACGATCTTCTCACCGACATCCGCCGTCTCGTACTGCGCGGTGTCGCTGTAGTCCTGCATGAACCGATCGATAACTTCATTTGGCACCCCGATAGCCAGGATCTTCCCATCCTCGAGAAGGATGGCGCGGTCGGTGACGTCCTCGATGACACTTGAGAAGTGTGACGTCACTATCATCGCCATATCGTTTTCCTGTGCGCTCTCGACGAGCATCCGGTGGACGAGCGTCGCGGTCTCCGGGTCGAGCGTGCCGGTCGGTTCATCCGCAAACAGCATGAATGGGTCTTTAGCGAGCTGTCGGGCGAGCACTACACGCTGTTTCTCACCACCGGAGAGATCCCGTGCGATATGCATCATCCGGTGGGAGAGCCTGACCTGATCGATGAGGTCGGCGGCCCTGCTGACTGCCTTCTCGCCTGGGTACCCGATATCGTCGAGTGCCCGCAAGATGTTCTCGATCACCCGATCGTCGCCATAGAGGGCGAACGTCCGCTGGAACATGATAGCAGTCCGCCTCATGATCCGCCGTTTCATCGGTGCGCTCTCTTCCGCCCAGAAATTGACATCCTGTGGATTGAGTTCGGCGCCGCATACGGGGCATGGTTTCCCTGCTTCGCTCGGGACACCGACATAGTCGCACGCACCACAGGCGGCGATATGATAGACGATCGAACCTTGCGATGGGGGCTGGTCCACGCCCCGCATAAGGTGCATAAGAACGGTCTTGCCGGCTCCGCTTCTCCCGATAATGCCGACTGTTTCGCCCTCTGCCACCTCGAAGTTTATATCTTTGAGTACAATGTTCCCATTGAACTCCATGCAGAGGTCCTTAACCGTAATGAGTGGGGTCATCTTGAGCTCCTCGTTAAACTAATCTTCTCGTTGTATCATATTAGAGTTTATATTGTTGCACTTTTCCCGGGTCGCCGTGATATCCTTGAGGAGTTTTGCCACGATACCGGGCACCTCGCTGACATCCCGGATCACGAGGTCAGTGTTTGCATAGAGTATACCGGGCTTTGAGTCAGACTGTTGTTCGGTGAGTATCGCCAGATCTGCTTTCTGGAAAGCCTTTAGATCGTTGATAGCATCCCCTATCATAACAACTTTGTCATACTGTTCCTGGAGCTCCTCCACGATCCGGGCTTTCATCGAGGGGGTGGCAACACCGTAAATGCGCTCCCGGGGTATGCCGAGGTAATCGCCCATCCGTTCGAGCTTGGTGACACGGTCTCCCGACGCTATGTATACAGGGATACTCATCTGGTGTAGCTCGCTGATGGCCTCCCGTGCACCCCGGAACGGTCTCCCTCCAGTCGTCACCGTGAACTCGATACCCGGGAGATCCAGATTCAGGATGACGCCACTGTTCATGGCGACGACCGTCTCTTGCTTACAGCAGCTCCAGACTCTCCTGATGCAGGCCTGCATATCGCTGATGCGGGCCTGCCGATCGGTATAGAGGATCTCCGCGACATCATCTGTTGGGGTGATCTTCTGGGAACAGGAGATTCCAAACTCGATCGACTCTTCCTGCAGGTAATTGGAGAGGAGCTGGTCGGGCGGCGCATCGATGACGCTCCGGGAGCGGAGGTGGAGGAGGACAAGGACTCTGCCCTCATCCGCAAACGTGAGGGGTATCGTCTCAACTTCGATCAACATTTCGTCCTGGAGGAGATCACGTGCTACGCGGTACGTTCGAAGAAGTGTGCCCGCGCTATCAAATACAACGGCAACCGACATTTGTTTTCACGTCAATAAATCTATGTAGTCTCTGGTCATCTCTTGAATAGAGATCTATGGTACTGAGTGAGACGGCAGAAAGCATAAAGAATATGGAGATCCGGGGAGCCGGCAGGATCGCCCGGGCGGCGGTGAAGGCACTGGCTGATTTCGCCCGCAATCTTGATATATCCGACCCTGAGACCTTCAAGCAGGAGATGCAGGGGGCCGCTGAAGTGCTCACTTCGACCCGCCCGACGGCTGTCTCACTCCCGAACGCCGTCAGGTATGTTATGCGCGCCCTGGATTCGTTTGAATCTGTGGAGGAATGTCGGGAGGCAATCTTTGCCCGGGCAGCAGAGTTCGTCGACCACTCGGAGCATGCACTCGGGTGGATAGCGGAGATCGGGGCACGCCATATATCCGATGGTGACGTCATCCTGACCCACTGCAACTCTGAAGCGGCGCTTGGGTGCATCCTTGAAGCACACCGGCAGGGGAAGGAGATCGAGGTCTATGCTACCGAGGTGCGACCGCGAGGTCAGGGACTCATAACGATCAGGGCCCTGAACGATGCCGGGATCCGCACAAACTATATTATCGATTCAGCGGTCCGCTACTTCATCAATGAGATCGATCTCGTCATCGTCGGTGCAGACGCTATCGCTGTGAACGGTGCGGTCGTGAACAAGATCGGAACCGCCCAGATCGCCCACGCCGCCGATGAGGCGCGGACGAACGTCATCGTCGCGGCCGAGACCTATAAGTTTGCACCCCGGACGATCCTCGGGGAGAAGATCGAGATCGAGGAGCGGGATCCGGCCGAGGTGCTGTCTCGCGAGGAGGCAGAGCGGTTACCGTTTGTGCGGGTCAGAAACCCCGCCTTCGACGTGACGCCGGCTGAGTACATCGACCTGATCATCACCGAGCGGGGAGCGATCCCGCCGGAGCTTGCGTATACGGTCATCAAGGATTATCTGGGCTGGAGGATCGAGGAGTTCCGGTGAAAGCTATCCCTTCGATGATCTTCCTGCTCAGAGGTGTGGTGAGAGATCCATCCGTGGGTGCGGAACGCCCCGTCTGGCCGCCAGGTTAACCCTGGAACAAGTTATCCCGGGAGATCCGGGCTGATCTACAACATCACTTCCACCAAATAGAGACACCCCTTTCTCCGGGAGACCCAAACGGCCATGGGTACTCCTGGCGAGCTGATACCCCTGTCCAGTGAACTCGTTGGGGATCAAATTCATCTATCCCGGCACCCCTATTTCCAACAGAATCTGATGAGCATACAACGTCGCGCCCCAAACTGCCCAGGTCCCTATTGCGATGACATCGCAATGATCCGGACTTTCATCCGTGATACTGGTAGAGATGACTACAACTCCGGGATCCCGATCGGGTGGTGGTGCCCACAGTGCGGCTGGTTCATCAATGATATCACCGAAGAGAAGATTATCGTAATCCATGATACCCTCATTGCACTACATGATCGACCAGAAGACCGGGGATGGGAGGGGTTGAAAGATCCTGGTTGTGTCGAGACCTGGATCTATCTCTGGAATAACTACTGGGTATGCCATGAAAACATCTACAGGAAAGCTGCCTGGTTCCTTACTATCGTCACAAATGGGCATGGGTTCTGGCAGGGGAACAAGCGGACCGCTTATACGGCCGCAGACGTGCTCATAATGCGTGCTAACGGGTACATCTTCGATGCGGATGCAGAGGAGGTGGATCGGTTCATGGTCACTCTGGCCGACCTCGACGATGACGGCAACAGCAGATACACCCCGGACGAGGTCGAAGACTGGATTCGTGCAAATACGAAAAGGATAGATATCTTCTCAGTGC
>JAAZID010000151.1 GCA_012510295.1 Methanomicrobiales archaeon
AGCCTCCTCGGTGGTGGTCTCGCTCACCCGGATGCCGCGCTCCTTTGCGACGAACTCCGCATTCACGATGTTGACCGGTATCTGCAGGATCGGATCCAGCAGCCCCTTCAGGATGATCCGGGTGATGAACTTCGTGTTCGGCACCTGGGCGATCTCGCCGCCGTAGGTGACATCGATCGACTCAAGGCGCCCTTCGATGAGCTGGATAAGCAGGCTACCCATCTTCTGCGCGAGCAGCGCATAGGGTTCGATGAGCGCCTGCTGCTCGGCGGGGATCATCGGTGCGTTCACCACGTATTTCGCCGGCCCGCCCGAAAGAACGCTGATACACTGGTTCGCAACCGAGACAGCGACGTTCATCTGCGCCTCGACCGTGCTCGCCCCGAGGTGCGGGGTGACGATCACCTGATCGAGCCCGATGAGCGGGGAGTCGGTCGGCGGTTCAGACTCAAAGACGTCCACCGCAGCGCCGGCGACCTTGCCGCTCGCGATCGCGTCCGCGAGCGCCTTCTCATCGATGATCCCGCCGCGGGCGCAGTTGATCAACCTGACACCATCCTTCATGGTGGCGATGGTCTTCGCGTTGACCATATGGCGCGTCTCCTTGATCAGCGGTGTATGGACCGTGATAACATCGGCACGCCTGAAGAGTTCGTCGAGTGAGACCAGCTCAACACCGAGGCTTGCCGCCCTCTCCTTGCTGATGAAAGGGTCGTAGGCGATGCACTTCATCTCCATCGCCCGGGCACGTTTCGCAACCTCGTTGCCGATACGCCCGAACCCCACGATGCCGAGGGTTTTTTCGTTGAGCTCGACTCCCATGAATTTAGAGCGCTTCCACTCACCCCTCTTGAGCGATGCGCTCGCCTGGGGGATGTTTCGCGCGAGCGAGAGCATCATCGCCATCGTGTGCTCCGTTGCCGCCAGGGTATTCCCTTCAGGAGCATTGGCGACGATGATACCCCTGCGCGTCGCTGCATCAATATCGATATTATCTACTCCAGCGCCGGCGCGACCGATGAACTTCAGCCTCGGTCCCGCATCGATTACGCGCGCTGTCACCTCGGTGCCCGAGCGCACCAGCAGGGCATCGTAATCCCCGATAACAGCAACAAGCTGATCCTCGGCCAGCCCGGTATTGACATCAACATCACAGAATTCCTTCAGGATGCCAAGTCCTTCCTCTGCCAGCGGGTCGCTGACAAGCACTCTATACCTCACAGTAGAACCCATATCTGGTTTGACATCATGTGTATTGATGCTTTTTCTTCCGAAATCTTTTATGGATTGATGAGAAGTATATGTGTGGTGCGAGCATGAAGGAAATGCCCAACATTCTGTGGCTTGAAGAAATAAAAAAGGAGGATATCATCTCCGTAGGTGGAAAGGGAGCATCTCTGGGCGAGATGACCTCCCTCGGCCTCCCTGTACCGAAGGCGTTTGTGGTGACCGCTCAGGCATTCCGCAAGTTCCTGATCGAGAAGGGGATCGAGGATACAGTCTTTCGCAGACTGGAGCGCCTGGACGTCGACGATAACGATGCCCTGGAGTCAGTCTCCAGGGAAGTGCAGGATATCGTCCTGAGCGTCGATATCCCCGACCACATCAAAGAGGATATCATCGATGCGTACGCCCGGATGGGTGCAAACGGGGAAGTTGTCGCCGTCCGATCGAGCGCTACCGCTGAAGACCTCCCGGAAGCAAGTTTCGCCGGTCAACAGGAGACGTTCCTCAACGTCCTCGGTGATGATGACCTTCTCGAGGCAGTCCATCGATGTTGGGCCTCGCTCTACGGTGCGCGGGCTATATACTACCGGGCAAAGCAGGGATTCGACGACCGTGGTGTGAACATCGCTGTCGTCGTACAGGATCTCATCCGGTCCGAAAAATCAGGTGTCCTGTTCACCTCCCACCCCGTCACCGGCGAACCCCTGACGATCGTCGAGGGATCCTGGGGACTCGGCGAGGCCGTCGTCTCCGGGAGCGTCTCGCCTGACAACTACGTCTTTGACCTGCGTTCCGGGCGCGTTGTCGACCGCCTGATAGCCGAGAAGGAGATCATGATCGTTCCGGAGGGGGAGCGGGGGGTAAAGACCGTCAATCTCTCCTCTGAGGAGCGCATCGCTCCGGTCCTCTCGGATGATGAGGTGGCACGCCTCGCAACGTTCGGAGAGATCGCAGAGGAGCACTACGGCGTTCCACAGGATATCGAGTGGGCGATCGTCGGTGATGAGATATTCATCCTCCAGTCCCGGCCCATCACGACCATCCGGCAGCCGGATATTCCTCGTGCCGGCGCAAAACCGGAATCCACGCTCGGCGAGGTGCTGCTTGAAGGTCAGGGCGCCTCCCCCGGGATAGCGAGCGGTCGGGTTGTTATCGTCCGTGACGTCCGGGACACGAGCACAATCAAGGAAGGCGACATCCTGGTCACCCGGATGACCAACCCCGACATGGTGCCGGCGATGCGCCGGGTCAGGGCTATCGTGACCGATGAGGGCGGTATGACCTGCCACGCGGCGATCGTGAGCAGGGAGCTCGGGACGCCGGCGGTCGTCGGGACGAAGAAAGCGACAAAGACTCTGCAGGACGGTCAGGTCATCTCCGTCGATGGGGAGAAGGGTATCATATATGAGGGAGCGGTTGAGACTCCGGCCCCGGCAGCACAGGCGACAACCGTGGCCGCAGCAGCCCCCATAATCACCGGCACGCTCGTCAAGGTGAACGTCTCCCTCCCGGAGGCGGCAAAGCGGGCCGCCGACACCGGAGCGGATGGTGTCGGTCTGCTGCGGATCGAACACCTTATTCTCGGTCTCGCGAAGACCCCGGGCTGGTACGTCGAGCACGGTGAAGAGGAGACGTTCATAAACGAGCTCTACAC
>JAAZID010000152.1 GCA_012510295.1 Methanomicrobiales archaeon
CGGTTTGAGAAGCTGATCATGCCGGCAAAGATCCGGCTCCTCCCCGACTGCATCTTCCGGCAGAGCAACCCCGCGGTGGTCGGCGTCCGTGTTCTCGGCGGGAAACTCCAGAGCGGCGTCGATCTCCTCCTCCTCCCCGACGGCCGGAGGGTAGGCCGCCTCAAGCAGATACAGGAGAAGGGTGAGACGGTCCATGAGGTGGATGCGGGCAAGGAGGTAGCGATCTCGATCGAGGGGCCGACCGTCGGTCGCCAGATCGATGTCGGCGATGACCTCTACGTGGATATCCCGGAGCGGCACGTGAAGGTGATCGAGCGGGAGATGGTTAATCTCTTAAACCCGAGCATGCAGGAGATCCTTGAGGAGTTCACCACCTTCAAGCGCCGGGAGGATCCTTTCTGGGGTAAGTAGGCTTTTAATACCATATTGTCAAATTGTATAGGTACTTTCGAAGGAGTCGTCAAGATGGTGGATTTCAAAATCATCCTATCAGACCCGGAGACCGGGCGTTCATACAAGATCGATGCGACCGGTCCCGCCGCCGGGTCGCTCATCGGCAAGCGTATCGGCGAAGAGATCGACGGGGGTGCCTTTGGCCTTGCAGGCTACACGATCAAGCTCACCGGCGGCACGGACAGGACCGGCATCCCGGCACGACGCGACCTTCCCGGGGCTGCACGGCGAAGGATCCTGCTCTCCGAGGGCGTCGGGTTCCACCCGGTCGTTGAGGGACAGCGTCGCAGGAAGTCGGTGCGCGGAAACGAGATCGGCCCCGATTTCGTCCAGATAAACGCCGTCGTGAAACAGCGCGGTGCAAAATCCCTGACTGAATATTTCGAAGAGCCGAAGGCGGCCGCAGAATAAATCAGCACCCCTTTTTTCCCCC
Source organism: Methanomicrobiales archaeon (assembly GCA_012510295.1). Taxonomy (GTDB): domain Archaea; phylum Halobacteriota; class Methanomicrobia; order Methanomicrobiales; family Methanoculleaceae; genus Methanoculleus. Next base: position 887 of record JAAZID010000152.1, read on the forward strand.
TATCATCGTTCCTGGTAGCCGGGGCTCTCGCCCTACCGGCCGCGCCAGGGCTCCCTGAGCGTGGCGGGGCAGCGGTCACGGAGGGGGCATGCGCCGCAGTCGCGAGGATGGGTGGGGCACCCGCATACTGCGGCATACGCGGCGGTGAGTGCCGCTTCGCTGTTCCCCTCGTACATAGCGGCGAGCCGGGCCGCCGCGCCGGCGACCTCATCCGGCACCGCCTCCGGGTAGTAGCCGCTCCATGCCACATCCAGGAGCCCCGCATCGCGGCAGACCGTGCAAAGCCTCTCCATCTGCTCCCGTGAAGGCCCCGGGTGGTAGTAGAGAACGTTGTTTGGCCGAAACCCGATGAGCCGGTAGGGCACGGTCGGGTCGAGTGAGGCGATGAACGCCGCGATCTCCTCCACCTCGCGGTCGGTCATGCCGGGGATCACGACCGTCCGGAAGACCCGGATCTGATCCCGCCCCTCGTTCACGAGGTACTCCGCGTTCCTGAGCACAGGGGCCACCGGCGCTCCCGTGAGGGCGCGGTGGACCGGGTCCGACCATGCCTTGATCTCGAGGGTGATCACCCGGCAGAGGCCGGCGATCCGCTCCATCGCCTCCGGCGTTGCAAATCCGCCGGTTGATATGCCTATGCCGATATCGAGACCCTGCCGCTTCACCTCGGCCGCGACCTCTTCGATATAGGGGAGGTGGATGATCGGGTCTCCGCCGGTAAAGCCGATCGTCCGGATGCGCGGACCCCGGTAGGCAGCGATCCGCTCCCGGGCCTCCGCCACCAGCACCGCCGCCGGCAGATGACCGGCGTAGTGCCAGTCGGGGTCGGGGTACTGGGAGATCCGGTAGGCGTTGCAGTGGAGGCAGCGGTAACAGCACCCGAGCAGGGTGACGATGTAGCTTGCGAGGGTGCCCGAACACATCGTCGCCGCCACCTCAGCGCGGCCGACGCGGCACACTCCTCGCTCCCCTCGCAGGCGGTCTACGCCGCACCTCCACTCACAGAGGCGGCAGGACTCGAGATCTCTCATACCATCTCCCTCGTGCGGATGCAAAAAGAGCCTTTGGGATCCTCCAGGACCGGTGTGCAGCTACCGGTGCAACTATCTGCGGGCGGATGTCAGAATATACGTATGCAAATATCGCCACCTGATACTAACGGAATGCTACTGCAACCTGTGGGAATCATACGAAACGCCGTGCAGGAACCGTTCCTCGTCGCCGGCAGGGATGGTATATCCATGCGGGAAGAACTCGACACGAGCAGGGATCGTATCAAGAGTGCAAAAGAAGCGATCTCTGAGATCATCATCGATGAGAGCCGCATCGAGTTACTCGAAGGGATCGAGGAGTACTCTCACGTTACCGTGCTCTACTGGGGGCACAGGGTTCCCGAGGAGAGCCGGGCAGTCAACCGCGTGCACCCGATGGGCCGGAGGGATATTCCACTGACAGGGATATTCTCGACGTGCAGCCCCGCCCGCCCAAACCCGGTACTTGCGACCGTCGTCCAGCTGCACGCCCGGCGCGGGAACGTCCTCGAGGTCACGGGTCTCGATGCTGTCGACGAAAGCCCGCTCATCGATATCAAACCCTATGTCCCGACCCACTACCCGCAGACGGATGTGCGGATCCCCGCATGGATGGCCGGCCTGATGCAGGATATCGCTGAACAACGGAGGTGAATCCGGGGACGGTGGTAAATCCCCTTACCGCCTCTTTGTGACCTCTTTTTTGAGGGAATCCAGCTTATCCTCAAACGCCACACCGTACTTCCGCGCGAGGACAACCACCGCCGCCTCCACGCGGAGGTTGCCGTCGAAGTGCTCGACGACCCGGTGGAGCTCCGCGACGACCTCCTGCGGCGCCATCTCCATCGTGGTGGCGATCCTCCCGATCAGTTCCTCGTAGGGGCTCTCCTTCGCGAGGACGTCGGAGGTGGGTTTGAACCCGAGTGGTATCGAGACCTCTGCGACATCGAAGAGAGGCTTGATAGTCCCGCTCTCGATATCGATAAGCCCCTCCGACCTTGCCCGTTCCAGGAGCTGGTTTGCCTGCTCCTTGTTCATCCACTTCCGGTCGATGGCGATGTAGAAGACAAACTCACTCCTCTGCAACCGGTCTTTGCGCATATGCTTGAACGGTGCGGCGACAGCAATCTTTACGCTCACTCGCAGGCACCCTTCAGGAACTCTCGCAGGTCCATCGCATCCATATCGCCACGCGGACTCTCTTTTGCAGCATAGCACTCGGTCGTCGGTCCTTTATCGACGATCCTGAGGTAAAAGACGTTCTCTGCCACCGGGAGCCGCTTTTCCGGGGTGAGGAGCGTCCTCTGAAAATCTATCCGGAAGTCCGCTGCTTCACTGATATTCTCGGCGAACGGCACCAGGTCATCGAGGTCCAGGAACTGTGTCCGTCCGTCCGTGACCTGGATGAGGATCCTCTCCTTGATGAGGCCGTCACCGCGCTTCGATGTCATGTGGGTGTTATGTAACCGTGCCATACACGAGAGGAGATCCTGGAACGGCCGGGCGACCTCAAAGTCGAGGTCGATCTGTAGGGGGAAACGGTGGTATATCCTGCGCATCACTAGAGTTGATGTGCGCGGAACGTAAAAAAGATATGATCCTGCCGGTTGCCTCTCTCCCGGGGCCGCACAAAGGTTTTTACCGATCCGCCTCCCTTTCACCGGACCATGACCGAACAGGTTACACTCCTGCAGATGAACGATTCGCACGGGTACATCGAACCGCACCCCGAGCTCTTCTGGGCCGGCGATCGGGCAGAGTACCGATCGGCCGGGGGCTATGCCCGGATAGCTGCGCTCTTCGATGCGGTGCGGGATGCGCGACCGGGGAGGGTGCTCGCGTTTGACTGCGGCGATACTATCCACGGGACATACCCTGCCGTGCAGTCAGAGGGTGAGGCTTTTGTCCCGGTACTCAACGCTATCGGGTTTGATGCCATGACCGCTCACTGGGAGTTTGCCTACGGCCCGGAGCAGTTCCGAAAGATCGCTCGCCGCCTCGACTACCCGGTTCTTGCCATAAACTGCTACGACGACTCAAGTGGCGACCTCGTCTTTCCGCCGTACACCATCTGCGAGACCGACGGACTCCAGGTCGGTGTCATCGGGATCGCCGCTACGGTCATCGATAAGGTGATGCCGGAGTCCTTCTCGGAGGGGCTCCACTTCACCCTGGGGAACGCTGAACTTCCGGGGCATATCGCCCGACTCCGCGAGGAGGAGGGTGTGGACCTGATCGTTGTGGTGTCGCACCTCGGTTTTCCCCAGGAGGTGAAGCTCGCCCGGGAGGTGGACGGGATCGACGTTCTCCTCTCCGGGCACACCCACAACCGGCTCTTTGAACCGGCGGCCGTCAACGGGACCATCCTCATCCAGTCGGGTTGCCACGGCTCTTTCATCGGGCGCCTCGATCTTGAGGTCGAGAACCGGCGAGTGACGAAGTTCGACCACGATCTCATCATCGTCGGCGAGGCTACAGAGCCCCACCCCGAGGTCGAAGAGATGGTCGAGGGGGTCATGGACCCGCACCGTGAGTACCTCTCCCGGATCGTCGGCGAGACCCGGACCGGGCTTAACCGCAACACGATCCTTGAGGCCACGATGGACAACTTCCTGCTCCAGGCGCTCCTC
>JAAZID010000153.1 GCA_012510295.1 Methanomicrobiales archaeon
CGGTGAATTCCGGTGCCTGATCGCGACATCGGTGGGTGAGGAGGGGCTTGACGTCCCATCGACCGATATGGTGATCTTTTATGAGGCTGTCCCTTCAGAGATCCGGAGCATCCAGCGAAAGGGGCGGACCGGCCGGAGCGGCAGCGGCACGATAGTCGTCCTGGTGACGAAGGGAACATCGGATGAGACATTCCGGTACGTGAGCCAGACCCGGGAGCGGGCGATGGTGCAGGGGATCAGGCGCATGAGCGCCACATCCACCCCCCCGGCCCCGGCAGCTACCGGGCAGATGAGCTTTCAGGAGTTTGAATCCGCGAGGTTGCCGGCCTCATCCCGACCGGGTGTGGGCGCAGGCCCGGAGATCGGCCTCACCGGCCCGGCGATCACCGTCGACGACCGTGAGACGTCGTCGCGGGTCGCCGTGCGCCTGCACGAACTCGGGGCGTCGATCACGCTACAACGCCTTGAGATCGGTGATTACACCATAGGTGACCGTATCATTGTTGAGAGAAAGACCGTGCAGGACTTTGTGGATACCCTGGTGGAGCGGGATCTCTTCGGGCAGATCCGGGCTATGGCGGACGCGGTGCCGCGCCCGATCCTGATCATTGAGGGGGGGGCGGACCTCTACGAGGCCCGGAACATACACCCAAACGCTGTCAGGGGCACGCTCGCCGCCATCACGGTCGGCATGGGCGTGACACTGCTCCGCACCCATGATGCGGATGACACCGCCGAGATGCTCTATGTCCTCGCGCAGCGGGAGGCCGGCGAGCGCGGGGAGCGCAAGGTGCATCCGAAGAAGACCCTCCGGTCGGTCCGCGAAGAGCAGGAGTATATACTCTCTGCGTTTCCAAATATCGGGCTACGAAGCGCCCGGATCCTCCTTGAGCACTTCGGGTCGCTCAAGGCGATCATCGATGCCGAACCGGAGGAGCTGGCCTCCGTGCGCGGGATCGGGGAAAAGACCGCGCAGGGTATATGGGATCTTGCCCGCCGGTCCTATCGCTGACGCAGTGTCTGGAGCGCCTCAGCACCTCGTTCTACCGCCATCATAAGGGTCAGGCATTCATCGGCGCTCTGCTCATGCCTGATGCGCTCGCAGAGATGGATGATCGTCTGCTCGATCTCCACGGCGACCCTGTCCCGTGATCCGGTAGCGGCCGGTTCAGGTGACTCTATGGGTGGTTGAGCAACAGGGGCCGGTTCGGGGGCGGATTCTTCTGCCTCTTCCAGAGGACAGATTACGCATAGAGTCTCGCCTTTGTATTCAAAAAGCGGGTATCCGCAGACTTTACAGGATTTTGCGAGCATCTTTCCTCCCTTGAGAAGATATTCAGCCATAACTTCGTCAGCCCTATCAGCCGTCATTGTATCCAACACCCTAAATCAACTTATATATGTCTGGATGCCTCTAAATAATAGAGGGGTGAGTTAATGACAAGTCCAGACGAGACAATACGAACCTGCATCCAGATGTTGCAAAATATCAGCGAAGATTCCACCATTCCACGAAACATAAGGCGGGTTGCAGATGAGACAAAGACGGTTCTTCAGGATGAATCCCGGAGCATCGGCCTTCGCGCAGCAACCGCAATCTCCTTGATCGACGAGATCAGCAACGATCCGAACATGCCAGTCCATGCACGGACCCGCATATGGGAACTGGTATCACAGCTTGAGACGGTACCTCTCGATTAAACAGCTTATTCTTCTTAGACGATTCCGGCGAAAACTGAGCAGAGTATTATTATTGGGGTTATAGCAATCGCTGTTTCATTCTGCTCACTATATGCCGTACAGGCGCCGGGATCGCAAAACCTCTTCCCGGCGCTTACCCGGTGATTGTGACGTATATCGTTCGCCTGCGGCTTGAACGCACGTCCAGTTCGAGGAGGACGATCTGTTGCCAGGTGCCGCACGCAAGCCTCCCCTCGATCACGGGGATGGTGACCGACGGCCCGATCACCGCTGCCCGGACGTGGGATCGTCCGTTCCCATCCCCCCATGCCGCATCGTGTGCGTAGGGGATATCGGCAGGGGCGATGACCGAGAGTGCCCGGCGGAGGTCGGAGAGCACGCCGGATTCATACTCGATAGTGGTTATGGCGGCGGTCGACCCCCCGACGAAGACGTTGACCAGTCCTCCCTGCACACCGCTCTCGGCGAGCACCTGCTCTACCCGGGGTGTCAGGTTGACGATCTCCCCTTCCC
>JAAZID010000154.1 GCA_012510295.1 Methanomicrobiales archaeon
ACGTTGCAGCATCGGTCCAGTACAACCTTGCGAGGGGCATCGCCGCGATGGCCGTCCGGGCGGCCGGCGAGCGGGGGATCCCCCGGGTGGCGCTCTCGGGCGGGGTCGCATACAACCGGGCGATCCGGGAGACGATCATCGGTGAGGTCCGCGCTGCCGGACTTGAGGTTGTCATGAACCGGGAGTACCCCCTCGGGGACGGGTGTATCAGTTTCGGTCAGGTGGTCTGGGGCGGGAGCGTGGAGTGAGGGAAGCTCCGGATAATTTTTGAACTTTTGTTAAGCATTATCCAGCCGGCGGTTTTGGGGGAGCATTGAGGAGTCGTCGATCTCAGGATCAGGAGATGCCGGTTCGACAAACTTCCGACAATCATAAAATTATGATATCACCAAAAAATCGTTTATTTCAGGATCTGAGCCAGGGCAATTGTCGGCGATTTGACATCATTCGAAAACCTTCCGACAATCTTTCGACAATCATGAAGCTACGATATCACCAGAAAGTCGTTTATTTCAGGATCTGAGCCAGGACAATTGTCGGTGATGTGACACCATTCGAAAGCCTTCCGACAATCGCATCATCCGGGGCGAACACTCACTCCGCGCTCTTCGTCTTGCCGATAGTCACATCTCCTGGAGCGGGCACAGATGACTTCCGGTCCTCCCGCCCCCTCACCCCTCTTCCCCAAGACGCCCCGGCCTGACCGGGACCACGTAGGGTGCCGGCAGGTCCTGCTTCACCACCGCCTCGATCCCGTAGACACTCCCGAGCATCTCCGGGGTGAGAACCTCCTCCGGCGCCCCGTAGCCGTAGATCGCGCCTCCCGCGAGGACCAGGAGGCGGTGGCAGTATGTCGCCGCGAGGTTGAGGTCGTGGAGGGCGATGACGACCGCAAGCCCCTTCTCCTCGGCAAGGCCGCAGAGGACCTCCATCACCGCCATCTGGTGACGGATATCGAGGTTGCTCGTCGGTTCATCGAGGAGGACAACATCCGTCTCCTGGACGAGCGCCCGGGCGATCATCACCCGCTGGCGCTCCCCGCCCGAGAGCTCAGAGACCTTCCGGAACGCGAAACCCTTGAGGTCCAGGAGGTCGAGCGCCGCGATTACCCGCCCCTCATCCTCCGGGCTCACCGTCCAGTTCAGGTAGGGCCGCCGGCCCATCAGGACCGTCTCAAAGACCGTCGATGCCGTCTGGTTCCCGGCAGACTGTGGTACATAGGCCATCTCCCGGGCGACATCGCGGCGGTGCATCGTGCGGAGATCCCGGCCGGCGAGCATCACCTTCCCCTCCCGGGGGTTGAGCATCCCGTCGACGCACTTGATCAGCGTCGTCTTCCCGCACCCGTTCGGCCCGACGAGACCGATAACCTCCCCGGCATCCACGGCAAACGATATCCCCGAGAGGACCGCGTGGTTCCGGTAGGCGAACGCGAGATCCTCGATCGAGAGCAGCGCCATCAGGCATTCCTCCGGTGCATGAAGAGGTAGATGAAGAACGGCACGCCGAGGAACGCCGTCACGATACCGACCGGCAGGACCTGCGGCGCAAGGATGCTCCGGCCGATGCTATCAGCGGCGAGCAGGAGGACGGCCCCCACGAGCCCCGATGCCGGTATGAGGGTCCGATGGTCCCCGCCGATGGCCATCCGGGTGATATGCGGTGCCACAAGCCCGATGAACCCGATCGTGCCGGTGAAGCAGATGATCACCGCGGTGATCAGGGAAGCGACCCCCATAAAGACCATCATCGACCGCTCCACCGGCACCCCGAGGCCCGCCGCCACCTCATCACCCTCCGCGAGGGCGTTTAAGTCCCAGGCCCGGTAGATGAGGTAGGGGATGGTGCAGGCGAGGACGAGGGTCACGAGACCGAGTTTCGGCCAGGTTGACTTCCCTACCGACCCGAACATCCAGAAGACCACCGCCTGGAGTTCTTCGGCGGTCCCGAGATACTGGAGGAGCGATGTCACCGCAGAGAAGAGATACATAAGGGCGATACCGGCGAGGATCATCGTCTCGCTGCTCACGCCCCGGTAGCGGGCCATACCATAGATCGCAACCGATGCGAGCAGGGCAAACAGGAAAGCGTTTGCTATGATGAGGTACTCCCCACCGACGAACCCGGCGCCGAGGACGATCGCGACCGATGCGCCGGTGGCGGCGGCCGAGGATATGCCGAGGGTGAATGGGCTTGCAAGCGGGTTTCTGAGGATGCCCTGCATCACCGATCCCGCCACCGCAAGCCCGAACCCGGCCACGACCGCGAAGAGGACCCGGTGGAGCCGATAGTCCCAGACGATGATATCAGCCATCTCGGGGGCGGTGAAGGTTCCGGGGAAGAGGCCGGCGAGGATGGCGAGGTAGGACTCGCCGACGGTGAACCCCGCCGATCCCAGGGTGACCGCGACACCGATGAGGACGACGAGCAGGACGAGGAGTCCGCCGATGAAGACCGCCCGGGTCTTCTTGAGCCGGGCGTAGCCTTCACGCAGGATGATGCTCTCTTCCATGGGGATCTTCCCGGTCAGGGATAGACGAACGCGCCCTCTGTTGCGAGGTTGAAGTCAAGCCCCTGGAACCCGGTGAGGTAGCGTTGGTGGATAGCGTTCGGATCGAGGTCGGCGAACCGCTCCGGGTAGAACCACTTCGCGAGGTAGGCAGTCCCGATGAAGTGCTGGGCGCCGCCGA
>JAAZID010000155.1 GCA_012510295.1 Methanomicrobiales archaeon
CTCCCGCCCATGTAGGCCGGGAGACGTTTTGCGCTCTTCCGGAGGAGGGAGAACGTTATGGGCAGGAACAGGAGCAGGGCCATCATCAGGAGCATGATGGCGACGTTTGTCTGCGCAAGGCCCGCTGTAACCCCGTATATGACGAGCACGTAGGGCTCGATCAGCGTCGAGGATATGACCGGGAAGAGGAATGCGGCAGCTACGACGAGGCCGGTGATGATGTAGAGCGGTATCCAGGGTTCTTCAAAGAACCCTTTCTCGATCTGCTCAACCCCCCGGACGACCGTTATGAGTTTTCCCATCCACTTCGCCCAGAAAAAGACCGTGACGGCGCTCCCGTAGGCGAGTATGGCGACGAAGACGATACCGAAGGGTACCTGGATGAACGCTTCGATCGCCGCCCACTTGGATATCAGCATACCAAACGGCGCAAGGAACATGCCGGCGATACCGATGAACATCATAACGGCCATCTTCGGCATCCTGACGATCAGGCCTTCCATATCCTCGATGTCGCGGCTCTCGATCCGGTGATCGATAGCCCCGGTCCCGAGGAAGAGGAGCGATTTCGCGACGGCATGGAATATGATCAGGAGGATCGCTGCCCAGACGAGCATGTGAGTCCCGACACCCGCACAGGCGGCTATCAGCCCGAGGTTTGCTATCGTCGAGTAGGCGAGGACCAGCTTCGCGTTGCTCTGCGATATCGCTATGGCGGACGCGACGACGAACGTCACGGCACCGACGAGACCGATAGAGATTCCGGTGAATGTCCCGGCAAATACCGGCGAGAACCGGACCAGGATGTAGACACCGGCTTTGACCATGGTGCTTGAGTGGAGCAGGGCCGAGACCGGTGTCGGGGCCACCATCGCCCCGAGGAGCCAGGAGGAGAACGGCATCAGGGCCGCCTTCGTGATGCCGGCAAACCCGATCAGGACGGCCGGTATCAGGATGAGGGCAGTGTCACCTGAGGCGAGCACCATAGCGAGATCGATACCGCCGCTCACCGGTTCCATCGCGACGAGGTAGATGATCGCCACGACGAACGCGACCCCGCCGAGGAGGTTCATCACCAGGGCAAGGAAGGCGTTCTTTGTCGCTTCAGCGGTCTCCGAGTAGCCGATCAGCAGGAAGGATGCGATCGTCGTGACCTCCCAGAAGAAGAATACCCACAGGAGGTTGTTTGAGAAGACGAGACCAAACATCGCGGCGAGGAAGGCGAATATGACAAAGAAGAACATCCCCTGCCGGTCACGCACCTCCGGATGGTGGTTGTGGTATGTCTCCATGTACCTGACGGCGTATACGGCTATGAGGCTCCCGATGATCCCGATGATCAGGGCCATGATGATGGAGAACTGATCGATGAAGAGGTTGTTTGCCGCGAGGAGGCTTCCCGGGAACGTCGTCTCAAGGTACACGATCAGCGCTGCCTGCACAACGGCCAGCGCGATTGCCAGGTAGTTCCTGAACTTTGCGCCCATATAGATGATGAAGAGCGCGAGCACCATCTCGATGGCCACCATGGCGAGGCTTGCCGTCTCCGAGGGTGCGGCGAAGTAGACCGCACCCTCGAACGCATACCGCATAAGCAGGTATATCGAGGCCCCGCCGATGGCAAGAGCTGAGAGGGTGACCACCGCGTAGCGCAATGTCGTTCGCTTCACGAACAATAAAAGACATGCGACGAGGATGGGAAATAGTATAAGGAAGAGCAGTGTCTGCACTAAAGTCCCTCGTAGGGTAACTATGCCTTACTTACATAATTAACCATTCTAAATGGGCACGCAAGGCACCGCCCGGATTATGTCTGACACTGGCTCCGCGGAGCAGAATATGGTGGATCGGGCGACCGGATCGCCGCACCTTTCGCGACGTATGGATCTGCCCCATCAGGAGGTTGATTCCAGCTTGCCGGGCACTGAGGCCCGCACACCCCCTTCATGCGCCCCGGTAGCGCGGTATGAAGTGGATATGAACATGCATGATGTTCTGCCCTGCGGCCTCCCCGACGTTGACGCCGATGTTGTAGCCGTCGGGGTGGTGTTCGCGCTCACTGATCTCCCTGCAGTCATCGATGAGACGGGTAAGCGCCATCCGCTCTTCGTACGTCGTCTCGAAGTAATCCGCCACGTGCCGGAACGGTATAATGAGCAGGTGGCCAGGACTGACCGGGTGGATGTCGTAGCGGGCATAACAGAGGCTGTTCCGGGTAACGATATCCTCCGGGGCCGGGTTGCAGAACGGGCATGGCATGGTGTCATGCCTGGTACCCCGGGTATGCATGAGCCTTTCGGCCGGCCGGCCTCTTCACTCGATCAGGTGGGCGAGGAGCCTTCCGGTGAGACCCCGGGAGAGGGTGATAGCGTGTTCGGTGCAGATCTCGTGGCAGCAGTAGCACCTGATACAGCGCGCGAGATCGATCATCGCCCTGCCATCCGCGATAGTGACCGCGTGCACCGGGCAGATCCGCTCGCACTTCCCGCACCCGATGCA
>JAAZID010000156.1 GCA_012510295.1 Methanomicrobiales archaeon
ACTCAAAACCCTCCGGATCGGCGTCGCGCTCGTGGAGGGCGGGCAGGCGTCGATAGAGCCGGTTTAAGTCCCCGACCCACCGGAGAATACCCCGGTGAGACGGATACCGCAGGAGATACCAATCGAGCCCGGCATCGTGGCTCCACTCAGACCACTGCCCGAACTCAGCCCCCATAAAGAGGAGCTTCTTGCCCGGGTGCGTGAACAGGTACCCGAGGAGAAGGCGGAGGTTTGCCCGTTTCCGCCACTCATCACCGGGCATCTTCCCGATAAGCGAACTCTTCTCGTGGACAACCTCGTCATGCGAGAGGGGGAGAACGTAGCACTCCGAGAACGCATACCATATACTGAACGTGAGAAGATCGGGCCGGTACTTCCGGAAGACCGGGTCAAGCTCAAAGTAATCCAGGGTATCGTGCATCCAGCCCATGTTCCATTTCAGGTCAAACCCGAGCCCCCCGGTCGCTGTCGGGGCGGTCACCCCCGGCCAGGAGGTCGCCTCCTCGGCTATGACAAGAGTATCGGGGTAGCTCGCGTGGACCGCATCATTCACCTTCCTGAGGAACCCTATAGCCTCAAGATTCTCCCTCCCACCGTAGACATTGGGCATCCATGATCCGGCGTCCCGTGCATAGTCGAGGTAGAGCATTGAGGAGACCGCATCCACACGAAGGCCATCCGCATGGTAACGCTCAAGCCAGAAGAGGGCGCTGCTCATAAGGAATGATTGGACCTCGTTTCTCCCGAGATTGAATACGTAACTCTTCCACTCGGGGTGGTAGCGCTGGCCGGGGAGGGCGTGCTCGTAGAGATGGGTGCCATCAAAGTAGGAGAGACCATAACCATCTGCCGGGAAATGGGATGGCACCCAGTCGAGGATCACCCCGAACCCACGCTGGTGGAGGTAGTTGATAAGATACATGAGATCCTGGGGGGTACCATAGCGGCTGGTGGGGGCGAAGTAGCCGAGTGTCTGGTAGCCCCAGGAGGCATAGAACGGGTGCTCCATGACGGGGAGGAACTCCGCATGAGTGAATCCGGCATCGAACATATGGTCAGCGAGCCTGCCTGCCACCTCCCGGTAACTCAGTGAACGGTTCCCATCTTCCGGCACCTTCCGCCACGAACCGATATGCACCTCGTAGATGGATATCGGAGCATCGGGAGAGTTGTCCTCCTCGCGACCCCGCATCCACGCCCGGTCACGCCAGGTGTAGGTGAGATCCCAGACGATCGATGCGGTCTTTGGCGGGATCTCCCAGTAATAAGCAAACGGGTCGCCTTTATCCACAGTATAATCGTTGTACCTGCTCCTGATGCGATACTTGTAGAGCATCCCGTGACCGACGCCGGGGATAAACCCCTCCCAGATGCCAGATCCCTCGCTCCTGACCTCGAGAGGGTTTTTGCCTGTTTCCCACCCGTTAAAGTCTCCGATGACCGAGACTTCCACGGCGTTTGGAGCCCAGACCGAAAAGAATGTCCCCCGTGTGCCGCCGTATGTTACGGGGTGAGAGCCCAGTTTCTCGTACAGGCGGAAGTGGTTCCCCTGCCGGAAGAGGTAGACGTCGTAGTCACTGATGAGGCTCCCGGTCTTTGTGATATCTGGTAACACCTGTTGCATGCCCTCATCCTCCAGATTCAGGGGTTGCCGGAGAGGACTTTTCGATAGACACCGAGCATTTTTTCGGTGACGACGTTCCACCTGAACTTCTCCATCACTTTCCAGCGGCCTGCCTTCCCGAGTTTCTGCATGTAGGCAGGGTCGTCGATGAGATGGCTGATCCCCCAGGCGATCGACTCAGGGCGGACGGGGACTTTGATCCCGTTGACGTAGTTATCGATATTCTCGGAGAGACCCCCGACATCGGTCGCGATGACGCAACGCTCCGCGCTCCAGGCCTCGGTCAGGACGAGACCGAAAGGTTCGTTCCTGCTCGGTATGACGACGAGGTCGCAGGCGTTCAGGAGCCTGACGTGTTCCTCATCGGAGACGTATCCGGGGAACTGCACCGGAAGGCCATGCGCCGCTCCTTCCAGGTATCCGCGCATATCTCCGGTGCCGGCGAGGATGAACTGCACATCCCAGCGCCTGGAAAGAATAGCGGGCAGGGCCTGGATCAGGAGGTCAGGCCCTTTCTGGTAGGTGAGGCGCCCGACAAAGAGGGCGAGGGGCGCAAGCGGGTGGATGCCATACTGCATCTTCACCTCACCCGGATCGACCCTGATGCGGAAAGGTTCAGGATCGATCCCGTTCGGGACGACGGTGACCTTCCATTCAGGGACGTTATAGAGCCACATTACCTCGGTCTTCGTCGAGTTTGAGACGGCAGTGACCGCCTTTGCTATGTAGCCTCCATACCACTCCTTACCTGATATCTCCTTAAACTCCCACCAATCGCCAAAGTTTCCTCCATGCCGCCCGTATTCGGTTGAGTGGAAGGAGAGGATGGTGTTTCGGTCGCGGAGGGTGTGCATCGCCTCAACGAGGTGCCAGTCATGGAAGTTGAGTATATCAA
>JAAZID010000157.1 GCA_012510295.1 Methanomicrobiales archaeon
CTTGAGTGGCATCTCCTGCGGTATCCTCCCCACCGGGGTATCCTCCGGTGGGTCGGGGACTTAAACCGGCTCTATCGACGCCTGCCTGCCCTCCACGAGCGCGACGCCGATCCGGAGGGTTTTGAGTGGGTCGATTTTTCGGATGTGGAGAAGAGTGTTGTCAGTTACCTGCGCCGGGGGCATGATGTCGATGAGGTTGCCCTCGTGGCCTGTAACTGTACCCCGGTGCCGCGCTACGGTTACCGTGTCGGCGTCCCGTTCGGGGGGTTCTGGGAGGAGTTGCTCAACAGTGATGCGACCGATTACGGCGGGAGCGGTGTCGGGAACCTTGGCGGGGTGAATGCGGAGCGGGTTCCGGCGCACGGCCGGCGATGCTCGATATCACTCACCCTGCCCCCACTCGGGGTCGTCATCCTCGCGCCGGAAGGGGTGTGACCGGTGGACCGCGCTATCTGTATCCACGGCCACTTCTACCAGCCCCCGAGGGAGAACCCCTGGCTCGGGGAGGTTGAGGTCCAGCGGTCTGCCGCCCCGGACCACGATTGGAACGAACGGGTGACTGCGGAGTGCTACGCCCCGAACACCGCCGCACGGATCCTCGATGCGGAGGGCATGATCGCGGATATCGTAAATACCTACTCAAGGATCAGTTTCACGGCCGCACCGACACTCCTCTCCTGGCTGGAACGGCGCAGGCCCGACGTTTATGAGGCGATCATCGATGCCGACCGGGAGAGCCAGGAGCGCTACGCCGGCCACGGGTCTGCGATCGCCTGCTGCTACAACCACATCATCCTGCCGCTTGCGACCCGGAGGGATAAAGAGACCCAGATCGCCTGGGGGGTCCGCGACTTTGCGGCACGGTTTGGCAGGGAGCCGGAAGGGATGTGGCTCCCCGAGACGGCGGTTGATATCGAGTCCCTGGACCTGATGGCCGGGGCCGGGATCCGGTTTGCGATCCTCGCCCCCCACCAGGCCGGGAAGGTGCGGGCGACCGGGGCAGATGGCTGGACCGATGTCTCCGGTGGCCAGGTCGAGACGCGGATGCCCTACACCTGCCGCCTCCCCTCGGGGCGGGAGATCGCCATATTCTTCTATGATGGTACTATATCCCGCGATATTGCATTCGGCCCCCTGCTCTCCGACGGACGGCGGTTTGCAGGGAGGTTGCTTGCGGCCTTCTCCCGAGGTGGGAAGCGCCCGGAGCTTGTACATATTGCGACCGACGGGGAGACTTATGGCCACCATCGCAAGTTCGGGGAGATGGCGCTCGCCTACGCTCTCCACACCATCGAGGCGCGGGCCGACGCACGCCTCACGGTTTACGGTGAGTACCTCGCTCTCCATCCGCCCAAGCATGAGGTCGCCGTCCGGGAGAGGACGTCCTGGAGCTGTATCCACGGCGTCGAGCGCTGGCAGCGGGGGTGCGGTTGCAACAGTGGGTCATGCCCCGGGGGGTCGCAGGCCTGGCGCAAACCGCTCCGGGAGGCGGTCGATATGGTCCGAGACACCCTCACCCCCCGGTCTGCGGAGGCTCTCGCGGCGTATCTCCGCGACCCGGTGGAGGCGCGGGATGATGCCGTCGATCTCATCCTCAATGGGTGGTCCGATGAAGCCATTGAGGCGTTCCTCTCCCGGCACGCGCTCCGCGATCCCACTCCTGATGAACGGTGGCGGATACTGACGCTCCTTGAGATGGAGCGGCAGATGATGCTGATGCAGACGAGTTGCGGATGGTTCTTCGATGACATCACGGAGCCCGGGAGCATCCAGGTGATGCGTCATGCGGGCCGCGCGATCGATCTTGCCCGGCAGATGCTCGGGATCGATCTGGAGCCTGCATTCATCGATATACTCAATCGGGCCCCGGTAAACGACCCCGGGTACGCGACCGGTGTAGCGGTCTACGAGGCACGGGTACAGCCGGTGGCGATGGACCTTGCCCGGGTAGGAGCGCGGGGTGCCCTCTACAGGCTCTTCGAACTCGAACCTCCCGCGTTGTATGATACCCGGGAAGACTGGCGCTGCCGACTGGAGGACGATACCCACCGCGGCCTTGCCGGGACGGTCCACCTGCGGTCCCGGGTGACGGGTGAGGAGGGGCTCTATGATCTGGTCGCGTTTTATGCGGGGATGGACCGGGTTCTCATCGGCGTGTGTGAGCCTGCCGGCGGTGAAGCGCTCCGGGCGGCGTGGGAGGAGGTGAAGGGCTCCGGCACCCTCAAGGCCTTCCCCCGGGTTTATACTGAGTCCGACCTCCGGGATGAGGAGCGATGGGCGATCGCCCGCCGGATCCTCCCGGATATCGGGGAGGCCACATCCGCGGTCTACCGGGATGCGGCGGCGCTGATCGAGGTGGTCGAGGATCTCGGTATCCCCGCGCCCGGGACTGTCACCCGGCTTCTTGAGCAAGCATGGAATGAGCGGCTCTGCGCGGTGCTTGAGGCGGGGTGCCCCGACCCGAATCAGTTCGAAGCGCTCGCTGGAGAGATGGAGGAGAGGAACCTCAGGCCTGACCTCGCGCTCATCAATGATGCGGCGAGCAGGCGGATCGCGCTCTCGGTCGGGGAGGCGGTGGATCGGTCCACCGACCCGGCCCCGCTTGAGGAGATCGCCCGCATCGCCCGGTGTGCAAAGGTATTCAAGACCTCGCTCTCTCTCTGGGAGAGCCAGAACGTCATAATTCGTATGCGCGGGCATTACGGGGAGATGCGGCGGCGTGCCGGCGAAGGTGATAGGGATGCAGGGCGGTGGGCGGAAGCGTTTGAGAAGGCGGCGGCCCACCTCGGCGTGAGGGTGCCATGAACCAGCGGGGTAGCGGGATTCTCCTCCATATCACATCGCTACCGTCGGCATATGGCATCGGTGACCTCGGGCCTGAGGCATACCGGTTTGTGGATCTCCTCGCCAGTGCAGGGCAACGATACTGGCAGATCCTCCCCCTCAACCCGACATGCCCGGGTTTTGGAAACTCACCCTACCAGAGCACCTCGGCGTTTGCCGGGAATACCTGGCTCATCAGCCCGGAGCAGATGGTCGCTGATGGTCTCCTCGATCCCGGAGATATAAGGGATCCGCCGGCCTTTCCGGAGGATCGGGTGGACTACCGGGCGGTCATGGATCATAAAAAAGGCCTCTTCGGTCGGGCGTTTGAGCGGTTCAGGGAGCGGGGTCCGGACTTTCACTATAAGGAGTTTGCTGCAAGGAACGTCACATGGCTCGATGACTACGCCATATTCGTCGCCCTCAGGGAGAGGTTCGCAGGGAAGGTCTGGGGCGACTGGCCATCCGATATCAGGGATCGGCACCAGGATGCCCTGCGCACCTACGGCACTGAACTTGCAGACCGGATTCTTGAAGAGAAGTTCCTCCAGTATATCTTTGACCGCCAGTGGAAGTCACTCAAGAACCACTGTCGCTCACGACATATCCAGATCATCGGGGACCTCCCGATCTACCTCACCTACGATAGCGTCGACCTCTGGGCAAATCCCGGACTCTTCAAACTGGATGGACAGAAAAAACCGGCTTTTGTCGCAGGTGTCCCCCCGGATGACTTCAGTGCAACCGGGCAACTCTGGGGAAACCCGGTCTACAACTGGGAGGCGCACCAGATGCAGGGGTTTGCATGGTGGGAGAGCAGGATCGACCGCACCCTCGCCCTCGTCGACCGGGTGCGCCTCGACCATTTCCGTGGGTTCGTGCAGTACTGGGAGGTTCCGGCCGGCGAGACGAGCGCAGAGAACGGACGCTGGGTCGATGCGCCCGGCCGGGAGCTCTTCACCCTGCTTGCCAGGAGCAGGCCATGCCTTCCTATCATCGCTGAGGATCTCGGCCACATCACCCCGGATGTCCACGAGATGATGGCTCATTTCGGGTTCCCGGGGATGAAGGTTCTGATATTCGGGTTCTCCGGCGATATCGCGCAAAACCCGCACGCACCTCACAGCATTCGTGAGGGGTGTGTCGCCTACACGGGGACACACGATAACAACACCATCAGGGGGTGGTTTGAGCACGAGGTCTCAGGCGACCAGAGAAATCTTGTATTCCGCTACATCGGGGGGTCGTTCGGTGCCGAACACGCCCACCGGATCTTCATCCGCCTGGCGATGATCTCCCCTGCTCGGACTGTAATCATCCCGATGCAGGATATCCCCGGTCTCGGTGAGGAGACGCGGATGAATCGGCCGGGAACGGCCGAGGGGAATTGGGAGTGGCGGCTCCGCCGGGAGCAGATGCAGGAGCAGGCCATACAGGAGTTCTCTGAGATCACCGGGCTCTATGGGCGGA
>JAAZID010000422.1 GCA_012510295.1 Methanomicrobiales archaeon
GCTGCCGGCGCACCCGTGCCGGACAACCAGAACGCCGTGACCGCCGGCCCCCGTGGCCCCATGCTGATGCAGGACGTCTGGTACCAGGAGAAGCTCGCTCACTTCAACCGGGAGGTGATCCCGGAGCGGCGCATGCACGCCAAGGGTTCCGGCGCCTTCGGCACGTTCACCGTCACCCACGACATCACCCGGTACACTAAAGCCAGGCTCTTCTCCGAGGTCGGCAAAGAGACTGAGATCTTCATGCGTTTCTCGACCGTCGCCGGTGAGCGCGGTGCAGCCGATGCCGAGCGCGACATCCGCGGGTTTGCCACGAAGTTCTACACGGAGGAAGGGAACTGGGACCTTGCTGGCAACAACACCCCGGTCTTCTTCATACGCGACCCCCACAAGTTCCCGGACCTCAACCGCGTCGTCAAGCGCGACCCCCAGACCAACATGCGCTCTCCGACCAGCAACTGGGACTTCTGGACATCACTTCCGGAGTCCTTGCACCAGGTCACCATCACCATGAGCGACCGCGGGATCCCCCTCTCCTATCGCCACATGCACGGCTTTGGCAGCCACACGTTCAGCATGATCAACGCGGATGATGAGCGCGTCTGGGTCAAGTTCCACCTGCACACACAGCAGGGCATACAGAACCTGACCGACCAGGAAGCAGAGGCGGTGATCGCAAAGGATCGTGAGAGCCACCAGCGCGACCTTTTTGAGAGCATCCAGAGGGGTGACTTCCCCCGCTGGACGATGTTCATCCAGGTGATGACCGAGGAGGAGGCGAAGCATATGCCCTACAATCCCTTCGACCTCACCAAGGTCTGGTACAAGGGCGAGTTCCCCCTGATCGAGGTAGGCGTGCTCGAACTGAACCGGAACCCCGATAACTACTTCCAGGACGTGGAGCAGGCGGCGTTCAACCCCGCCGCCGTGGTGCCGGGGATCGGGTTCTCCCCCGACAAGATGCTCCAGGGCCGCCTCTTCGCGTACGGCGATGCGCAGCGCTACCGCCTGGGAGTCAACCACCACCAGATCCCGGTCAACCGCCCCCGCTACTTTGCAAACCCCTCTCACCGCGACGGGCAGATGCGGGTGAACGGCAACGCCGGCTCAACCATCGGCTATGAGCCCAACAGCTTCGGCGAGTGGCAGGAGCAGCCCGAATACCGGGAGCCGTTCCTTGAGCTATCCGGTATGGCGGGGGCCTGGAACTTCCGCGAGGACGACTCCGACTACTACACCCAGCCCGGCAAGCTCTTCCGCCTTATGAGCCCGGCACAACAACAGGTTCTCTTTGAGAACACCGCACGTGCCATGGAGGGCGTGCCCGACTTCATCAAGGTCCGGCACATCGAGAACTGCTTGAGAGCCGACCCGGCCTACGGGAAGGGCGTCGCGGATGCGCTCGGTATTGCGCCAGGGAATGCCGGATAGGTTTACGGCACTCCCTGCATGGAGGAGAAAGGACCATGAGACTGAAGGACAAGGTTGCTCTCGTCACGGGGGCCAGCTCCGGTATGGGACTTGAGATCGCCCGGCTCTTTGCCGGGGAAGGCGCATCCGTAGTGGTGGTTGCGCGGAGGAAGGACAGGCTGACCGCGCTCGTCGACCAGATCACCGCGAGTGGCGGGAAGGCTGTTGCCGTCGCCGGCGACGTTACCCGCGAGGAAGATGTCAGGAGCGCCGTACGGACCGCGGTAACAACCTACGGCAGACTCGATATCGTCATCAACAACGCCGGATTGATGGACAGGATGGACCCGGCCGCCGACCTCGATGACGATATCTGGAACGCGGTCATCGACGTCAACCTGACCGGACCGATGCGCTTCTTCAGGGCCGCTATACCGGAGATGGAGAAGGCGGGTGGGGGTGCCTTCGTCACCGTGGCATCCGTGGGCGGTATATGTGGAGGAAGGGCCGGAGCCGCGTACACGGCATCGAAGCATGGGGTCGTCGGGCTTGCAAAGAATGTCGCCTACGCCTATGCAAGGAAGGGCATCCGGTCAAACGTCATCGCCCCCGGCGGTGTCAGCACCGAGATCCTCACCGGCAAAGACCTGAACGAGGAGGGAGCGAAGATCTATATGGCAGGTACGGCAACCAACCTGCGTACGGGAGAGCCGATGGAGGTTGCCCGGCTGGCTCTCTTCCTGGCCTCGGATGAGGCCAGCCTGGTGAACGGGGCGGTCGTCACCGCCGACGCCGGGTGGACCGCATACTGATCGTAGCACAAGACTGTTATTCCGGGGTGGAGAGACTCTTAAGCGTATGTCTCCCATCCCGGCCCGCTACCCGGCGCCCGCTTTCGACGTCTTTAACGTCTACTTCGAGCGCATATACGATCCCTCGATGCATGTCGTCCTCACGCTTGATGGTGCGCTCGACGCCGGCGTCCTGCGGGAGGCGACGATGCAGCTCATCGCGTCAAACCCCTACCTCCGGTCAGGGTTCGCGGATGAGGGGGAAGGGTTCCCTGCCTGGGAGGAGATCGCGGAACGGGAGTGGGAGAGAGCGTTCGTCCTCGTCCCGGCCGGGGAGGATATGCATCTCCCCCCGCCGCCCCTTGATGTCCGCGCCGGGCCGCAGGTCCGGGTCTCACTCCACCAGAGACCGGGAGGGGATATCGTCGCCGTCACCTGTCACCACGGTTTCTGCGACGCCTCCGGCGCCATGGCGGTCGCCCGGGAGGTCTTCTCGGTCTACCGGGGACTTGCGGCAGACCCCGGCTACCGGCCGGCTCCGGTAGACCCCTACGACCGGGGCGCGGACCGGATCCTTGCCCTCTACTCCGATGATGACCGGAGGCAGGCGCTTGCAGAGGAGGAGCCCTTCGTCGACCGGTGGCGCTTCCCCGTCGAGCGGGCCGGGAGGGGGATACCCCGGATCGCCTCCCGGACGCTCGCGCCGGAACGGCTCGGGCGCATGAAGGCCTTCGGGCGCAAACACGGGGCCACGGTGAATGATCTCCTCATCGCGGCATTCTTCCTCGCACTCCAGAGGATCCGGGACGATCCCTCCGATCCGGGCGCGCCCCGCTCGATCCTGACCTCGGTCGACCTCCGGAGGAGGTACCC
>JAAZID010000413.1 GCA_012510295.1 Methanomicrobiales archaeon
GAAGTGAACGGCTGTCCTTGAGATCCAGTCCAGGTAGATCGAGTCGTCCACCTGCGGGGTCTCGACGATCCGTATGCCGAGTTTCCCTTCCCAGTCCTCCTTGAGCACGGCCACGATCTTCTGGTCGACGGCGTTCGTGGATGCTTTGCCGGCGAGGGGAATGGAGATCTCGACACGGTTTCCATCAGGATCGAGGAGGACCGGTCTCCCGTTTGCCTCGGTCAGGTTGAAACCGGCTGCGATGAGTTGCCTCTTCGCCTCCCCAATGTCGTAGGAGAACCGGCCGTTTGTGGCGGGATTGATCTGGTCGCCGGCCAGGGCCGGGAGGAGGAAGGCCGTCTCCGTCGGCCGTGCTCCATCGCCGACCAGCCAGCAGACCCGCTCCCGGTTCACGGCGTGACTCAGGGCGCGGCGGAACGCGGTGATGTTTGCCGGGTAGAAGTCGGACGTGAACGCCACCTCGAAGGCCTGTCCGCCCGAGGGGATCTGGGTGATCTCGATGCCGGGGGCGTTCTTGAGGGCTTCGGCCTTCCTCGGGGAGAGCCCGAACTCTCCGCTGATGAAGTCGATATCCCCTCGCCGGAGGGCAAGGATCGCTGCGTCTTCGTCTTCGTAGTTCCGGATCACGATCTCGCGCACATAGGGTTGATCGCCGTGGTAGCCCTCGTAGGCGGTCACCTTCGAGAGGGTGCCCGGGATCGTCGACGTATAGGTGAAGGGGCCGATGCCGATCTGCTTTGAGTCGACGTATGTCGAGGGGAGATCGATATCCTTCCAGATATGTGCGGGAAACACCCCGATCCCCGGACCGGTCGCGAGGGTCTCGGGGAAGAGCGGTGCGCAGGACTTCATGTGGAAGACGACGGTGTAGGGGTCGGGGCATTCGACCGATGCGACGTTCGAGAGGATCGCGGAGTTCACCAGGAACGAACCGGCCGGAGCGTCGGCATCTCCGTGGTCACGGAAGTACTCGTAGGTGAACTCTACGTCTGCCGAGGTGAAGGGGGTGCCGTCGTGCCACGTGGCGTTCTTCACCAGGTAAAACGTCCAGGACATGGCATCGTCGGACATCTCCCACCTCTCCGCAAGCCAGCCGAGGTATCCCCCGGAGCCGTCGTCCTGCGGGCGCAGTTTGGTCACGAGCCCTTCGTGGATGAGGGAGTCGGCGGGAACCCCTTTCTGGTCGATATAACTCGTCGATGGGATGAGGTAGGTCTCCCCCAGGACGGCGACGACCAGCTGACCGTAAGGTTGATGCAGGTGGTTGTGGGCGGCGAGCGAGAGCTCTTCCGCAGTGAGGGCCCCGGTACCGCCCAGGTAGCCCAGGATCGCCGTCGCGAGTTCGTCTGCCGAGATATTGGTGTCTCCGTCCGTATCCCCCGGTATGCCTGCCATCGCCGGCGTGCAACAGACGAGGAGGAGGATGCAGCACGCGAGAATTTTTGAGAGACAACGTGTCGTCATGTTCATCACCGTGATTGATCGTCGTCCGGCTCATGCCGGAGGTACCGGAACGATACGCCGAGTACGGCGAGGAGTGCCGCAACGCTTCCGAGGATGGGCGAGAGCGATGCAGGAGTCTCACCGCCTTCCACCGGTCCGCGTGTGGCGGCGGAATGGTTTGCAGCCGGGTCTTCCTTGCTGTAGATCCGGACTTCGTCGACCCACTTGGGGGAGGCGCCGGCAGCGGAGGGATAGGATCCACCGTAGTTCCAGCAGGCCTTCCCCCAGCACTCCTTCATGTCGTTGTTCCCGAAGATATGCCACCCCCAGGGGTTCGTGGATGTGTCGGCAAAGAAGACCAGGCGCATCCCGACCGTGTAGCCGGTGTCCGGGTAGCCCTGGCCCTGCGCCTCCTGCGCGTCGGGGCCTGATGAGTTGCCGCTGTACCAGCAGAGGACTGCCGGACCCTGCCGTGGGTCGGGATCGTAGATGATCGAGTGGGGGAAGGTCTTTGAGAATCCGTCCCGGCTGTGGAGAATGATCTCGTCGCCCTCCGAGGCACCGCCGACGGAGTCGCATATGTCGGCAAGGTCGGTCCCCTTGACCGCTCCGAAGTCAGCCTTGACCAGCATGCTCATCAGAACATCCTCGTCCGGGTTCCAGCCGTCGTAGGGCTCATCGGGGTGGACTTCATCCCAGACACCCTCAAAGACGGGGCCCTGATGGTAATACCGGGTGACGCCGTCACCCAGGACGGGCAGGTTCGCTTCCAGCCAGCGGTAATCGACGGTCATCTCGTTTAAGACGGTTGTCCTGTCGTTTGCGTACTTCACGATGCGCACCTCGGTGGTGCCGCCCTCTGCAGCCAGCGCCGGCGCCGGCAGCAGGGCGAGCATCAGCACCAGGAAGACGATTGTTATCTGATCGGGTCGTATCATTTGGCTCAACTCACGGTTCGGCGATTCTGGACACGCCTTATAATATACGTTGATTGGGTCGATTCTGAGTAAATAACTTTCTATTTACTTATAAAAAATATAAACCTGGTTAATTTAATTTAGTTGTATTTAACCTCTGGTGAAGCGAATCCGCGATGCATCGTGCAAAAGACCCGGGTGTTATACCTCCGGAACCTCCATCCGGGCGATCTGGTAGGGTGTGATCAGCACATCTTCGGTCACTGTCCTGTTCACTCCCGTCACTTTCACCGGGTAACTGCCGATGGGAAGATAGTGGAAGGTGTGGGGCGTCTTTTCGCCGGTGTCCCGGCCGAAGA
Organism: Methanomicrobiales archaeon; assembly: GCA_012510295.1. GTDB lineage: Archaea > Halobacteriota > Methanomicrobia > Methanomicrobiales > Methanoculleaceae > Methanoculleus. The sequence goes on from JAAZID010000413.1 coordinate 2,720, forward strand.
GGTAGATCCTGGCGTCCGCTGGCGTGCTCGATACCGAGAGCGATCCGTAGGTATAGGGTTTGAGGATGAACTTCACCGTGGCGTCGCTGGAGCTGGCCGCAAGCAGGATCTCCCGTTCCTCCGGAATATACCCCGGCCTTGATACCGAGACCAGGTGTCTCCCTTCCGATATGTTGTCGACGAGATACGGCGTGGCAAAGCCGGTCTGGAACCCATCGATCGCGATCGCCGCTCCCGCCGGCGTCGACGTCACGAGGAGGTTGCAGGATGCGGCGGAGAATATGGCGTTCACTGTATCGCCTGACTCAGTAGCGGTGGGTATCCGGTATGTCCGGTAACCCTCGCCGTCGCGGACGGCAAGATACGATCCTGCGATCCCGCTGACTTCGACGATCTTCGGGAACCGATCGCCCAGGTACCTGCCGTTGACCGAGAACGGTTGCTTCGCGTACTCCTCCGACTCGAATGCGATCGACCGCTTTAATTCCACGTTGCTGCCGGTAAACACTATCCGTGCCACGGTGTTTCTCTCGATCCAGATCTTCTCCCCTCCGGAGCTGAACGCAGCCGCCTCTTCCTGTACCCGGACGGTGTGCAACCCCTCCCTGAGCCCGTAGATGACGGCGGGGGTCTTCCGGTTCACCTTGCGGCCGTCGACGAAGATCTCCGCCCCCGCCGGGAACGAGTCGATGTAGACGCCGCCGTAATGGTTCTGGTTCCGGCCGCGGAGCAGGCCCGGGGAGGCCGAGCGGACTGAGGCGGATACCGGGATCTCGATCACGACCTCGTCGTCGTGCGCAAGCTGGATCTCCCGCTCCACCGGCTCGGCGCTGTCCAGACGCACCCGGACGGTATGGGTACCGCCGGGGAGCGACGCGAAGGTGGCCGGGGTCGTCCTGCCGGTATACTCACCATCGAGGTCGATGAGCGCACCCGGCGGATCGGAGAGTACGGAGAGCTCGAACCGCATCGCGGTGAGGTCGATAGGCGGGGGCGTGGGTTCAGGCGCAGCCTGAACCGGGGCTGGGGTGGGTGCGGTCGGAACCGGTTCGATCTCCGTCACCGGATCCGCCGCAGCGGGAAGGAGCCCGAACAGCCTGAGAAACGCCTGGACGGCGCCGAGCAGCCGACCGGGCAGACCCCCGACCGGGGGGGTCGCCGTATACCCGAGGGCCGACAGAAACGGATTTTCCGATGTCTTGCCGGCCGGCGCCAGGGTACCCGATACCGCCGGCGTCGCCGTCCCGGTGGGGGTGGTCGTGAGGGGAGTCGGGGTAGGGGCAGGGGCGGTGGTAGCGGCAGGTTTTGTCTGCAGCCCGGATACCGCAAAGAGGGAGAGGCCGGGAGAGACGGCCTCATAGGTGTTGGTCTCGTTCTCGGTACCGATCCACTGCGTCTCAAGGGGGGTCCAGGTTTCGTTGTAGCGGTACAGGGTGAGATCGTCGCCCACGATCCA